>CAYZFF010000014.1:16364-32515 GCA_964477305.1 uncultured Cytophagia bacterium | reverse complement strand
CCGGCCAACACCGGTGGCTTGCCCAATACTTGCTCAACCGTCATAACTTGCAGCGGGCCGAGATTCAACGCGCGCACGCCTTTTTCGATGGCCTTGCGGTCGCCAACTACGATGATGGCGATTTTTTCCGGATCGAGATATTTCTTCGCAACGCGAGACACCTCGTCTTTGGTGACGGCGAGAATGCGTTGAATGTAATTGTTAAAATAATCTGCCGGCAGATCATAGACGACTAACTCTTCAAGCTGCCCGGCGATTTGCGCCAGCGATTGAAAATCCTGCGGGAAACTCAACGCCACGTAATTCTTGGCACGATTTAACTCGCTGTCCGATACTGGTTGCATAATCGCGTTCAACTCTTTCATAAACTCGATCAGCGACGAATCAGTTTTGGAAGTTTGCACGCCGGCGCTGGCGAGAAACGGGCCGGGCAAAGGCCGAAAGCCAAAGGATGAGCCAGCGCCATAAGAATAACCGTGTTTCTCACGCAGATTTTGATTGAGCCGCGACGTGAACGAGCCGCCGAGAATTGTATTCAACACCACCAACGCGTAATAATCTTCCGTCAATCGCGGCACACCGAGACGGCCGATGCGAATTTCCGATTGGGCGGCCCCGGGTTTGTCCACCAACCAGAGCTGGCGTTTCTGCACCTGCGCCACCGGTGACCACGAAACGACAGGAATTTTGCCGGCTTCCCATTTTCCGAATGCTGTTTCTAATTTTGGCAAAATGGTTTTTGCCGTCACCGCGCCGACCACGATCAATGTCGCATTGTTCGAGCGAAAATAAGTGCTATGAAAGCCCCTTAAATCTTCCACCCGAAAGCTGCGCAACGTTTTCTCATCGCCGAGCGTGGGTAAGCCGTATGGGTGCTTCGTACCAAATATGGTTTGGTTGAATATCACTGAGGCAATCGAAGTTGGCCGATCATGCCATTGCATCAGCGTCGTTAAACGCTCTTTGCGCAGCCGTTCCAATTCTTCGGCGGCAAAAGTGGGCCGCAACGCTACATCGGCCATCAGCGCCAGCGCCGAATCGAGTTTCGCCAACGGCGTATTGAGTGAAACACTCGAGGTGTGCATGCCGGCGCCGGCGGAAATATCCGCGCCGAGAAAATCAATGGCATCGGCCAATTGCAAGGCGTTGCGGGTACCGGCGCCTTCATCTAACATCGCCGTCACCAGGCTGGCCAATCCCGTTTTACCGGCCGGGTCGAACGCCGAGCCGGTTTTGAGCAGCAGGCTGATTTGCACCAATGGCAAGTCGTGCTTTTCCATCAACCGCACCGGCAGGCCGTTGGACAATTTGAGATTTTGCATGGCCGGCAATTTGAGCGCTGGCGGCGGCCCCAACTCCGGCGCTTTGCTGCGATCCGGCACCTGCGCGAAAGCATACGAACAGAATAAAAACAACAATCCGAGCCCGGCAACAATTCGACTTTTATTAAGTAGCTTCATAAGAAAGACTCTCCGTAAAATTCCACGCCTGCAATAATCAGTACATTGTTAGCTTAGTTTTTTGTCATGATGAGCGAAGTCGAACCATGACGTCACCTTTCGACTTCGCTCAAGGCGACTTTAATTAATTATCGTAACAATGTACTCGTAAGCCAATGATTCAATAAATTAATCCATGGATTTGGTGGCGGCCATTTCTTTTTTGCCCTGAGGCACGATACTTAAAATGATGCGACCATCGTCACGCAGGAACGTGAAGGTGACGGCACGAAGATCCTTCGGCGCTACCGCTTTGTAGCGCGCCATATCTTCGTTGAAATAATCGGGATTGCCGGTCAGCATAAAATAGTTGTTGAGCTGATCGGCCTTGGCGTCGACCGCTTCAAGCCGGCGCAGGAAGCTCGCTTCATATTGATTGACGGCACGTTGCAGCTCGCGCTCGGCCGGCGGCTCATTTTTCAGTTTGTCGATTTCTTCCTGAATCACTTTTTCAAGCTCATTGAGCGAATGGCCGCTGCGCGCCGTGGCGATGATAATGAACGAGGAACTGAGGCGACCGGAGTTTTGAAAGGCCGAAACATCCTGGGCAATTTGCAGATCGTAGACGAGCCGCTTGTACAAGCGGGAGTTGCGTCCGCCCGCGAGAACGTTGGAAAGTAAATCAAGCTCGGCATCGCCGGGAGCAAAATTTTGCGGCGTCAACCAAGCCATGTAGAACCGCGGCAATTGCACCCGATCTTCCAAAACGAGGCGCTTCTCTTCGGCGAGATAAGCGGAGGGCGTTGCCTGCGGCGGCACGGGGGCGCCGCGTTTAACATCGGCAAACCATTTTTCCACGGCTGCACGCGTTTGCGCGGGATCAATATCGCCGGCAATGACCAGGCTGGCGTTGTTGGGCGCATAATATTTTTTGAAAAATTCGGCCACATCGTCATAACTGGCGGCGGAGAGATCTTCCATGTAGCCGATGGTCGGCCAATGATAAGGGTGATCAGGGGCATAAAGATTTTCGCCGAGGGTTGGGAACGCGAGTCCGTACGGCGTGTTTTCATAACGCTGCCGGCGTTCGTTTTTCACCACGTCGCGCTGACCGTCAACTTTCGCGGGCGACATGGCTTCGAGCAAATAACCCATCCGATCCGACTCCAAAAACAGTGCGAGATCAAGGGCGTTCGAAGGAATCGTTTCGTAATAATTGGTGCGGTCGGGAGTGGTCGAGCCGTTGTTATTGCCGCCGGCGGCTTCCAGGAAATTATCGAAATCGCCTTCCGCCACGTGACCGGAGCCTTCAAACAAAATATGCTCGAAGAGATGCGCAAAGCCGGTGCGCCCCGGTTTCTCGCGCGAGGAGCCGGCGTGATACCACATGTTCACGCTCACCGTGGGAGTGGAATGATCTTCGTGTAAAATGACGCGCAAGCCGTTGGGCAGAACAAAAGAATTATACGGCACAGAGATCTTCGCCTCCTGTGCCATGGCGGCGGCGCACAGCAGCAAGAGCCAAGTGAAAGTTTTTCGCATGGTGGTTTCCTTGAAGTTATAATTTTTTTGCGGCCGGAAAAGGAAAATATACGAACGTTACAAAAATTCAAAAAATAAGACAGGCTCGCAGCCGAAAAGGTTGCAAGCCTGTCTTTAAATTCTCTCAGCCCTCAAATTGGTTTTGCCGGCGCCGGGAATTTCCGTAAATGTCCAATCACTTTTTTAATTTTTTCTCAAGAAAGGCAAACGTTTTTTCCCAGGCATTTTTTGCATCTTTGGCATGGTATGCTTTGGCATTATTCTCATTAATAAATGCGTGGCCGGAGCTGGAGTAAATCTGAATTGTCACCTCTTTATCGGCTTTTTGGCAGGCGGCTTTGAAAGCCTCAATGTCCTTGACCGGAATGCCGCGATCTTTGGCGCCGAAGATGCCCAGCAACGGGCAATTAATTTTATCGATCATTTCCGTATCGGTCACAAGCCGGCCGTAATTAATCACTGCCGCGGCCAATTCCGGTATAACCAAAGCTGCTTGTAGAGCATAACCGCCGCCCATGCACCAGCCGATAGCGCCGATTTTATTGTGTTGCACTTCGTTGCGTGAAACCAGATAGGCAAACGCCGCTTGCACATCCCGCGTGGCCCGATCTTCCGGCAGGCCGCGCATCAACTCGTGCGCGGCGTCCTGATCGGTCGCGACTTCACCGCGATAGAGATCGATGGCGAGGACGAGGTAGCCTTGGTCGGCAAATTTTTTCGCGTTCGCTTTTATCCAATCATTTAAGCCCCACCACTCATGAATCAGGATAACGGCGGGAAACGGGCCTTTGCCCTCGGGAAAGGCCATATAGCCCGTTACCGTTTCTTCACCGCTTGGGTATTGTACCAGTTGGGTTTTTACCGAAGGCTGGGCGCGATGGTAAATGAGCGCGGCTGACGTGAGTGTAATCAGGCCGGCTAAAACTATTCCGGAGGCTCGCATACTCTTCTCTTCCCGAAAATATCAGAATTTGGTCGCAATTGGGGTGGCCGCCACGCACAGCCTGTGGTCGTTAATCGGCAGCCGGATTTTAGCCTCTCCTTAAAAACTGTGATGAATTAAATTTTCAAGCTGTTTAGCAATTGCATGTCAATCCAACTTTTGGACAAATCAATGCTTCTTAACCGGCGGGCGTGAACGGCTCGTCAACGCTTTCACTGGGACGTTTCTTCCCGAAAGCGAGAATCCGCGCCTGTTTGCGTGGCCCGAGGTCCTGATTGGCCGGCTCTTCAGATTGTGAGTTGTCGTCGGCTTCGGCGGGAGGATCGACTTTCTCAATCCGGACCGGCACGCCGCCCATGGTAAAATCGGCGCCGCGAATTTGCTCGTCATCAATGATCCACGTGAGCAGTTGCATCGGCAACGCCAACACAAAAAATTTCACGTGCCACCAGCCGCGTTTGTAATCCGGGTCAATGCGTTCGACGCGCGCAAAAAAAGCCGGTTTGTTTTCAAAATGTACCAGAACAATATCACTCGGCGCAATGGCCACTCGCGGTTGCGACATAACCTCTCCATTTTAACTTTTAAAGATAAATATCTTGCAGTAGAATGTCAAAGGTTTTTTAGATGGCGGGTGAACGCGAGTTTCCTGTGCGGGTTTTCGATTAATCGGGTTTCAACTTAAAGGGCGCAACCTCGGAATCGGTTGTCAGCGGGAGTGAAAACTCAAATGTGGTGCCGTGATTGGGCGTGCTGTTAAAGTGAATTGAACCCCCGGCTGACGCAATCAAATTTTTTGAAATTGATAAACCCAATCCCAAGCCGCCGGTTGAACCTTCGTTTTTCGTGGTGAAAAACGGCTCGAAAATTTGCGTATGAATCGCTTCGGGAATGCCACACCCCTGATCGGCGACTTTTACCAAAATAAAACCATCGCGCGTGATGGCGTGTACCCGCACTTCGCTTTCTACTGGAGAAGCTTCCACCGCGTTCTGCATCAAATTAAACAGAATTTGCCGTAGCATGGGTGTGGATTTTATATTTACATCCGCGACCGCTTGCAGGTCAATGGCAAGCCTCACCTTGCGCTCATTGGCATTGGATTGAATAAGTGTGATCACCTCGCGAATGGCATCGCCAACCGGCAACGCGCGCGGCATACTTTCTTCCGGCCGGTAGAGATTATACATCTGATGCACAATGCTGGCGACGCGCTCAATCTCTTTTTGAATGCGCGGCACGTATTCATAATCCGGCGCATCCCGTGGAATGTAATCTTTGATGAGTAAAAAAGAATTTTTTATCCCCGCCAGTGGATTGTTGATTTCATGGGCGATGCGCGCTGCCATGCGACCAGTGGCGGCTAATTTTTCATTTTCCCCCCGCTGGCGTTCCAAAAGCTGAATCTGCGCCGTGCGTTTTTGCACCAACGCTTCCAGTTCTTCATTGTGCCGGCGAATTTGCGCTTCGGCGCATTTGCGTTCAGTGACGTCACGGAAAACCAGCACCACGCCGATGACCTGGTTCTGCTCGTTGCGGATCGGCGCCGCGCTGTCATCAATCGGCGTTTCCTTTCCGCCTTTGGCAATCAGGATGGTGTGATTGGCCAAACCGGTCACAATGCCGTTGCGCAACGCTTTGGTGGCCGGATTTTCCACGGTGGCGCGGGTTTCTTCGTTGATAATGTTGAACACTTCATTTAAATCTTTGCCGGCCGCTTCTTTCTCCTGCCAGCCAGTTAATGATTCCGCGACGGGATTCATAAAAACGATTTTACCGTGCGCGTCCGTGGCGATGACGGCATCACCGACGCACTTCAGGGTCGTGGCAAACCACTGCCGGCTCTGGCGCAACTCCCGTTCCAATTTATGCCGATACAAGCCCATTTCAACCGTGGTGTGCAGTTCGCGCTCTTCAAACGGTTTAAGCACGTAGCCGTACGGCTCGGTGAGTTTGGCGGCCTGAAGCGTGCGATTATCCGCATACGCGGTGAGGAAAATAACTGGGATGTCGAACTGTTGATGAATTTCTGCCGCGGCTTTGATTCCATCGATTTCGCCGGCCAGCATAATATCCATGAGCACGATATCCGGCGCCATCTGTGGCGCTTTTGCAATCGCTTCCTCGCCGGTGGATAGAACCGCGGGCACCTGGTAGCCCAGTTTGGTCAGGCGGTTTTGCAGGTCGAGGGCAACAATGGTTTCATCCTCGACGACCATGATTTTTGTAGCCGATGGCTTTTTCATGCGGGTCTCATCCTTTTGCTTTTTCAACCGGTTTGAATTCAATCCGAAATTGGGCGCCGTTGCGGTGATAATGCGTAATTTTGCCGTTGAGTTGTTTGACCAGCGCCATCACCAGTTGTAATCCCAGCGAAGTGCTTTGCCGAAAATCGAAATTCTCGGGAAGTCCGACGCCATTGTCTTTAATGCTCAAAATCAAACCGTCCTCGGCGCTGTGCCGCCGTCCATTTTTGCGATGAAAGTCGATCGTGAGGTCGCCGCGTTCCCTTTTAACAAAGGCGTGCTTTAACGCGTTTGACGCCAGTTCGTTTATGATCAGACCGCAAGGAATGGCAGCATCCAGCCCGAGCGTAATATGTTCGATATTAAGCCGCAACGCCACTGCGGTTGACATGCTGGCATACGCCGACATCAAATGATTCGTCAAACTTGGGATATATTCCGCAAAGTCGATCTGCGCCAGATCTTCAGTTTGATAGAGTCTCTCGTGAATCAGCGCCATCGAGCGAATGCGGCCTTCGCTTTCTTTAAACAAGCGCAGGATTTCTTGATTCTGAATATAGCCGGCCTGCAAGCTGAGCAGACTGGAAATCACCTGCATGTTATTTTTCACCCGATGATGAATTTCTTTAAGCAAAACTTCCTTTTCATGCAACGAAATTTTAATTTGTTCTTCCGCCTGCTTGTGTGCCGTGATGTCGGAAAAATTCCAGACGCGGCCGATACTTTCGCCGTTCACCAATTGCGGTTTAGAGGAGCGCTCGAAAACGCGGCCATCTTTAAATTCGAGGATATCGTAACTTTCGGCGTCGGGCCGGCTGTACAGTTCCTTCACTTTGTTGATGAAAACGTCCGACTCCTTCAATTGATCGAGCACGAAATTCAGCGCTTCGGCATCATCTTTGGTCGCCAGCACCGCCGGCGGAATCCGCCACATTTCGACAAATTTTCTATTGTAGCTGGAAATCTTGCCGTCGCGGTCCACCACCAGAATGCCGTTTGAAGTTGAATCCAACGTGGCGCGCAACTGCGAATTGGTCTCAATGAGTTCTTGTGAGCTTAATTCCAGCGACCGCTCGACCATGCGGCGATCATCATCGGATTGCCAGTAAGCCGTATTGACAGCGGCGATAAAACTCTGCAAGTTCTCCGGCCCGGCGCCGGGGGAATGGCGCTTCAACTGGCGGGCGAGCAAACTATGTATCTTCTCCACAGCTCAATTCTCCGACCAGGTCGTGATCGTCATCGTTTGGTTGTGTAATTCACAAGTCGCGTTGGGCGTGAAAGGCGAAATTTCGCCGTAGGAATAAAAACCCGTTAAGACGGTTTTAGCGCCCAGCACCTCGTGCACGAGGCCTTCGGGTTCAAGCATTTGGCCGAGGCGTTCACCGGCTTGATAGCTCTCCTCCGGGCCGGCAACGGTGATTTGCGCGTCTTTGATCTGCGTATGCTCAAAATGAATGGCGGTAACCACCAACGAATCGTCGCTCACTTGCGTACCGGCGATCTCTCCGGCGGTGGAGCAGCCGAAAAAATACGCCTGCGGATAAGCCTGGCGAATCTCATGCAGACGCTCACCGGTTTTAAATAGTTGGGTGCCGCCGAAAACAAAAACCAATTGCGCTGTGTCGGCGAGTTGCCCCGGCCGGCCGGGTTGCCAGCCAATTTTGGGCGTCCAGACGGTTTGTTCGATTTTCATAGGGCTGTACTCGTTTAAGGAATGATTTAGGCCCGATTTGATCTGATTGAGAAATTGGCCAGGATAACCATGTCGTCCGTATCTTACTCACGCTGCCAACAGTGTCTAATAGCTTCGCATCGACAAAAAAATGCTAAACCCGCATTATTAGGCTGGCGGCCTTGCCGGCGCAATATTTTTTACTTCGATTGGTAAATATGCGGTTTTAAGGGCACTTGCTTCGGAAATGGAGGCACACAACCAACGCGCAAAAACTAAATCATACATTGTGGGAAGCCTAAATTAGCAATTTAGGTTTTATGAGTCAAGACAAAATTCTGTCACTATTCATCTCGTGCTTGCTTTTAGGCGATAATTCTGTTAATTTGTTTCACGCTTGTATTATTGAGAACAATTGCTACTTCACCATAAAATACGTGTTTCCGTAAAGCGTGATTCTCGCGGTGATAAAAAGTACTTCAAAAATAATTTGACGGCGTAACACCGTTCGGCGGAAGCCATGTCCAGCTATAAAACTCTTTTTGAAATCGGCAAAGCGCTGATCGCGGAAAGCGACATTGAACGGCTGTTGCCGCAAGCGATGGATCAAATTATCGCGCAAGCCCGTGCTGAGCGGGGGTTGATTGCCGTTTACGACAGTGACGGTGACATGCAATTTCATGCGGCGCGCCATTTGGATAAAAAAGTTCTCGACCAACCGGACTTCGAGGTAAGCCGATCGATCATTCAAAACGTTCGCGAAACCGGCGCACCGGTGGTGCTCAAAAATGCGCTCGCCGATCCACGGTTTGAACAGAGTGAAAGCGTCACCCGGTTGCGTTTGCTTTCGGTGGCCTGCGCCCCGCTTGTGGTCAAAAACGAAATCTTCGGTGTAATTTACATCGACAATCGCGATCTGGCCGCCGTGTTTGACGAGAACACCGGCAACCTGTTGAATGAGTTTAGCGCGCTGATTTCCGTCGCTATAAAGAATGCGCTGGATCGAAAAATTTTGCTGGACACCAAACGCCAACTGCTGGCAGAGCGTGACGCGAGCCGGGGCTACGGTGAAATCATCGGCCAATGCCCGGGAATGCGGGAGGTTTTCAAGCTCATTAAAAAAGCTGCGGCACTCGAACTGACGATTTTGATTACTGGCGAAACCGGCACCGGCAAAGAACTCGTTGCGCGCGAATTGCACCGGCGCAGCTTGCGGCGCGATCACGAAATGATTGCGCTGAATTGCGCGGCGCAGCCGGAGAATCTGCTGGAAGACGAATTGTTCGGCCACGAGAAAGGCGCGTTCACCGGCGCTGATCGGCGCAAGCCCGGCTGGGTCGAAGTCGCCCATCACGGCACGTTGTTTCTCGATGAAATTGGCGAGATGAGCCTCGCGATGCAGGCGAAATTGTTGCGCTTCCTGCAATCCGGCGAGTACAGCCCGCTCGGCGCTCGCGAAGTAAAACATGCCGATGTTCGCCTGATTGCAGCAACGAACCGCAACCTGCAAGAGATGATCGCGCAAAAAACTTTTCGCGAGGATCTTTATTACCGGCTGAATGAGTTTGAAATCAAATTGCCGCCGCTGCGCGAGCGCGGCGAAGATATTTTGCTGATCTCCGATTATTTTCTCGCGCGCTTTGCCGAACAGTTCAATAAGAATGTCACGGCTTGCAGCGACGAAGCCCGCGCGCTGTTGTTGCAACATGCCTGGCCCGGCAACGTGCGGGAGTTGGAAAATCGTCTCAAGCGCGCTATCGTGCTGGCGGAAGACAAACTCGTTTATCCCGACGATTTCGATCTCGGCGCTTCGAGTGTTGCCGCCGTTTCATCGTCCGCATCGGCAGACTCCAGTTTCAATCAGGAAAAGCAGAATGTGATCGCGGCCTTTGAAAAAGAATTCTTGCGCGCGCGCCTGCGCGAGACCAAAGGCAATATTTCCGAAGCAGCACGGCGCAGCGGCATGCACAAGAAAAATTTTATTCAGAAAATGCAGCAGCATGTAATAAAACGTGAAGATTTTGTTTGAGACGGATTGCCTTTAGATAACCATCTGTTCCGTAACATTGCGGTTGCGGCTGATTTTAACGGCGAAGCAAATCATTTGCGGATAAACCGGTGGCCGGGTTTATCCGTTTTTATTTTCTACAATATTTCTTCCTCTCGTCCGTTATTTAGGGGAAACCCTGCCCGTAGTCCGGAAAATTTATTCAAGGAGTTGAGGCGATGAAGCTGCTGAAGGTTGGTTTGACATTTTTTCTCACCACAAATCTCGCTTTTGCACAAAACTGGTTTCGCACCGGCCAGAACGCCGATCTCATGCTCTCCGGCGTTGATTTTAACAACACCGGCGGGCCGTTGCTGTTCAATCATCCCAGCGGCATTGCCAGCGCTGGCACGCGTTTGCTGTTGTGCGACCGATTCAACAACCGCGTATTGATCTGGAATTCATTGCCCACGAAATGGGACGCGTTGCCCGATCTCGTGTTGGGTCAGGAAAATTTCATCACCAACAATACCGGCGCCTCGAAAAGTGGTTTGAGTTTTCCCGGCAATGTTTCTGCGAGCGCAAACGGCGTCGTAACGATCGCTGACACGGAGAATGATCGTATTTTGATCTGGAAACAATTTCCGACCCAAAACGCGCAGCCGGCAGATATCGCGATTTCACTGCCGGCGATTTCGCCCACGCCGGCAAAGCCGTACGGCTGGCCGTGGGGCGTGTGGACGGATGGAATGCGTCTGGCCGTGGTGGCCACCAATGGCGGCACGCTGTTATTTTGGAAGACACTGCCGACACGTGATGATCAAGTTCCGGATTACACCGTCAGTCTAACACAATTTGGCACCCCGCGCAACATTTCGACCGACGGCGCGACTTATTTCTTTGTCGGTGATCACAATGCGAAAATCGGCACTGAGCCTTCCGGCACTTTTTTTTGGAATTCTTTTCCCACCCAAACTGACCAACCGTACGATTTTTTTCGCACGGGTTGGATTAAAGGCATGAAGTTGCCGGATGGGAAATTGATTGCTGGAGGCATCACTTCAATTCTGCTGTGGAATACGGTTCCGAATTCAGCAACACAACAACCGGATTTGACCTTCAGCAATAGTTATTATGCGAATGGCGATGGGCCCGACGTGGTTTTGGCCGGCGGACGGCTTTATGTCAATAATTATAACGGCAATAATGTGCAAGTTTATCAGGCCATACCGACGCAAACCACGCAGATGCCCGACTTCGCGCTCGGCAGTCCGGCAGCAAGCACCAACACGCTGAATACGATCAATTATATTCAAAATCCGGTGCCGGCCACCGATGGTAATGTGTTGCTCGTGACCTCGGATTTCGATGCAACGCTGTCGATATGGAAAACGCTGCCGGCGAAAAGCGGGCTGGCGCCGGACGTGAAAATTAATTTGCGCAATTTCAATCTGGCGCCGTGGGACAATGCCTTGCACAACGGGCGTTTCGTTGTCGCCGGCAAACATGAGGTGGCAGTGTGGAATGCTCTGCCGCTCAACGGCGAAGCGCCGTCGTACATTTTGACGAATCGCATCGGCAGCATGCCGTTGCAGAATATTCGTGGGGTGGCGTTGGATGGAAATTATTTTTATCTCGCCGACGAAAACGGGACGCTTGGAATCTGGCGAGGGTTGCCGACGACGAGTAATGACGAGCCGTTTGTGAAGCTCACGATTGCCAACACACCGCTGAATCATTTGGACAGCGACGGCACTTATCTTTGTGTTGCGGCGCAATCCGCACAGCCGGCGATTTATATTTATCGAGTGGCGGATATAGCGCAGGGCGGCACAGTGCAACCATTCAAGACCATTGACCGGCTCGCACATTTGCCGTTGAATCAAAGCGCGAGCGCGATAACATTCAATGGCAGCTTCGCCATTGC
Source organism: uncultured Cytophagia bacterium (assembly GCA_964477305.1). Classification (GTDB taxonomy): domain Bacteria; phylum Zhuqueibacterota; class Zhuqueibacteria; order Zhuqueibacterales; family Zhuqueibacteraceae; genus Zhuqueibacter. Next base: position 20,756 of record CAYZFF010000014.1, on the reverse strand, counting down.
GAACCGTGGCGGCAATTCCGTTTTGCTGTGGAAAGATCTCGCGGACGCCGGCGATCCCAATAAAGCGATCGTGCTGGGCCAATCGTCGCTGAACACGACGGAACCTGGCATCGCGGCGAATCGTTTATTTATGCCCTCTGCTATTGTTGCGCAGGGCAATTTTTTATGGGTGGGTGAAGGAAAATTTTCTTCGCGCCTTTTGCGTTTCAGCTATGGCACTACAACTGGCGTCGTCAGCGATCAGTTAGCAGTATCCAGTTATCAGTTGGCGCAAAACTATCCGAATCCTTTCAATCCGAGCACGACAATTCGTTTCTCTTTGCCGCAGCGCGAGTTGGTTATATTGAGGGTCTTCAACGCGCTTGGAAAGGAAATCGGAACGCTCGTCAATGGCGCGCTGGAAGCCGGTGAACATCACGTGAGCTTCGACGCCACCGGCCTGCCGAGCGGCGTGTATTTTTATCAAATCAAAACGCCATCGTTCTCGCAAACGCGGAAAGCGGTGTTGCTGCGATAGTGCGAGATGTGTCAGGCGCGTGCCGTGGTTTTTTTATTGCATTATAGAAAGGAGACCGTTACATTAAAAATAAAATTTTTATTTCTCTGGAGTTCCTGATGAAGATTTTCTCCTGCTTCGCAGTTTGGTTGCCCATTGCCGTTTTCGCGCAAATTAACCCGCCGGAGCTGGCAAGCTGGCAGATCAACAGAACCGGCGCCACCGGTTACAACGGGATTCACGCCGACGTGGATTCCGTGCAGTATTCCGACAACAACGTTTATGTGCGCTGCTCCGGCATTCCCGCGTACAGCATCGGCCCGTGGGGGGCGAATCCCAATCGCCCGTCGAACCAGAATTATTTGTTTCGCATTCCGCGCCGGCCGGTTGTGAACACGGGCACGAAAACCAATGCCCCGCTGGGGCACATCGGCGTTTGGAAGAACGGCGTGGCGATTTACAATCCGCTGGATGCGATCTCGTATAACAATCAAAATATCTGGCATCAGAATGCGATTGTTGCGGAGGCGCGTGGATTTGATCTCTGCCTCGGCCATCCAGCGCAAGGAGGACGCTATCATCACCACCAGAATCCGCGCTGTTTGTACACGGCGGATTCGACAAAGCATTCACCGATTCTCGGTTATGCTTTTGACGGCTTGCCGATTTATGGGCCGCATGCTTATGCCAACGCGAACGGCAGCGGCGGCATTAAGCGCATGCGCAGCAGTTATCGCATGCGCAATATCGTGCAGCGGCAAAGTTTGCCGAACGGCACGGCACTCTCTCCCAATCAGTACGGGCCGAGCGTTGATGCGACGTATCCGTTGGGATTTTATGTGGAAGATTTTGAATACGTGCAAAACCTGGGCGATCTCGATGAGTTTAACGTCCGGTTTGCGGTCACGCCGGAATATCCGCAGGGCACTTTCGCTTATTACGTAACGATCGATCCGAGTGGGAATTCGATTTATCCTTATATTATCGGGCCGCAGTATTACGGCGTGGTGGCGCAGGATAACTTTGGCAACGGCCGCGTGACGATTAGCGAGCCGGTGCAAACTTATCGCGGCCCGACCACGGGAGTCGCTGATTTCACTGTAACCGCGCCGCATGAATTTGCCCTGCAGCAAAATTTTCCGAATCCGTTTAATCCCACAACGACGTTGCGGTTCTCGTTGCCGCAACGCGAGACGGCGACGCTGAAAATTTTTAACCTCTTTGGGCAGGAAGTGAAATCACTCATCAGCGGCGAGGTGGAAGCCGGCGTGCATCAAATTTTGTTTGACGCCACAGCCTTGCCGAACGGAATTTATTTTTATCAACTCAAAACGCCGTCTTTTTCGCAAATCCGCCGGGCCTTGTTGATCAAATAGGTTCAACTTTCATTCGATAATCTCACCAAATTACACTCCTATTTTGACAATGTTAAGTTAGCCACAGAGCACGCAGAGATTTACGGCATTTTTTATTCATACTCAGCGATCTCTGTGGCTGTATTTTGACTTAACCTTGTCAAGCTAAATTACCTAAATAACGCGAAGGGTGCAATCGTTTGGATACGCAAGTGTCCGGACGGTCATTCGAGAGCCGAAACCATAGCATGCCCGTTGCAAGGCGGCCGACGAAAAATCCCTTGACAATCAAACAAGGATTTCGTATAATTCAAAACCCGTGGAAGGGCTTCCACGGCGCTCCCCTGCTGTATTTGGTTAGATCTGGCCTTTTCCCTCAGGACTTAAATTTTGGCGTCAGGATTGGCGCCGAGAGTTTGCTCGCCTTACGTTTGCTGTGAAATTTTATCTCGCATGTTTTCCGCATGCGCTATTGATTGACCCAGCGATATTTGTTATGCCCGAGTTGACTGCTGCCCAAAAGAAACAGATTGAGACTTTGGCAAAATTGGCTGTTGACCATAAAATTGCCAAAAAACTTGGGCTTGATCGCCAGCTCGTGCAAGCGCATTTGCAGGAACTGCAGCAACAGCGCCGCCAAAGCCGCGAAAAAATTTTTCGCCTCGTGCTTGTCTCCTTGCCAATTTTGTTCTTTCTCATTTTCGAGGCCATTCTGCGCGTTGGGAATTACGGCGGCAATCTCGCGCTCTTTGTGCCGCATGAGGTGCTGCCCGGCTTTCTGCAGGTCAACGACAATGTCGGGCGGCGTTATTTTTCCGCCGCCGGCGTGACGCCGGAAACCTCACACGATCTTCTGCGCGAACGCAAAGCGGCCAATGCTTATCGCATTTTCGTGTTGGGCGAATCGACCACCGCCGGTTATCCCTACATGTATAATGGCAGCATGTCGAAAATGCTGGCGCAACGTTTGTCTGATTATTTTCCGGAGCGGGAAATCGAAGTCGTCAATCTCGCGATGCCGGCGATCAACAGTTTTTCGCTGCTCGATATGACGCCGGAGGCGCTGGCGCAACAGCCGGACGCGCTCATTATTTACTGCGGCCACAACGAGTTTTATGGCGCGCTCGGCGTCGGCTCGACCGAATCGCTCGGCCGGTGGCGTGGCGTGATCAATTTTTATTTGAAATTGCAACGCCTGAAAATTATGTTGTTTCTGCGCGACCAAATTGAGAATTTCAAAAAATGGCTGCGGCCGCGTGACGCCGGAAACACAGGAACGAACCTGACGCTGATGGAACAGATGGCCGGCGATCAAGAAATCGTTTATGAGGGCGAAGCTTATCAACGCGCGCGGCAATTTTTTAAAGCGAATCTCGTCGATATTATCACGGCGGCGCAGCAAAAAGGCGTGCGCGTGATTTTATCTAACCTCGTCAGCAACGTTCGTGATTTGCCGCCGTTTGTGTCGCTGTTTGCGCCCAGCACCGATCGGGCGGCCTTTGCCAGGGAATTGACGCGCGGCAAAAATTTGGCGGCTGCCGGAAATTTTTCCGGCGCGGTGGCAATTTTTGATTCGCTCCAACAGCTTGACAGCTTGCCGGCAATGGTTTATTATGAAAGAGGCAAAGTTCGAGAAGCGATGGGAGATTTCAGCGCTGCGCGAGTGGATTATGAGCAAGCTCGTGATCTCGACGGCTTGCGTTTTCGCGCCAGCAACGATTTTAATGTGGCGTTGCAAGAAGTGGCGCAAGCCACCGGCGCCGCGTTGGCCGATATGGAGCGCGCTTTTGTGCAGGCTTCGCCCAATGGTTTGATCGGCAAGGAACTCATGCTCGAACACGTGCATCCGAATATTGAAGGCTATTTTATCATGGGCCGCGAGCTTTGCCGGGCGATGCGCGAGAATGATTTTATGACGAATTCCTGGGATGAAACGAAGGCGCGACCGGATTCCGTGTATTGGCAGCAACGCGGCGTGACCGCACTGGATGAAGAAGTGGCGCGCATTCGCATCGCCGTGTTGACGCAAAGCTGGCCCTTTGTGCCGAAAGAACGCGCGGTGCCGTTCGTTTATCAGCCGAAAAATTATTTTGAGCAATTGGCCTACGCGGCGTGGAAGCGCGAGATGAGTTGGGAGAAAGCCCATGTTCTGCTGGCGGAAGAATATGAGAAGCGCCGCCAATGGGCGCTGGCAGCGAAAGAATATGAAGCGTTGATTTTAGAAACGCCGCACAATGCTTCGCCGTACATTCGCGCCGGTTTGATGTATACCCAATTGCAAGATTACGACCGGGCACTCGAGCGTTTGGTAAAATCCATTGCGCTGGAACCGACGGCGGATGCCTGCAAAATCGCCGGCGCCATTTGGGTGAGCCGCCAGCAACCGGCGCAGGGCGTGCCGTATTTGCAGCGCGCGTTGCAAATAGAGTCAAATGACGGACAAACATGGTACAATTTGACCGGCGCTTATTTGCAACTCGGACAACTCGATAACGCGCGGGCGGGGTTGGTCAAATTAGAAAGATTGATGCCGGGCAGCGA
>CAYZFF010000014.1:0-16264 GCA_964477305.1 uncultured Cytophagia bacterium | reverse complement strand
CCACCATTAGCCAGCGCCAGTACGAGTGGCGTTTGCGAAATTTGCTGATGCTGACGCCGCTGGACACTGCGCCCATGCGCGAAGCGCTGTTGCAGGCAATGATCGACGAGCAAGTGTTGTTGATCGAAGCGAACCGTCGCGGCTGGCGCGAGACGGAAGAGTTCAAACGCCGCGCCGAAAGCATCCGCAATGATGCCATTCTGGAAGCTTATCGCGATCATCTCGTCGATACGGTGCAGGCGAGCGAAAACGAAATTAAAGAAGCGTTCTTTCTCGCGCAAGAACAAGTGGCGGCGCGGCATTTGTTTGCGCCGACCTTAACTGCGGCGAACGCGTTTTATGAAAAATTACAAAACGGCGCGACATTTGAAGAATTAGCGCCCAGCGTTTTCAAGGATTATCGCCTCGCGAGCAACGGCGGCTATCTCGGTTATTTCAAGTGGGACGATATGGATCCCACCTTTTCCGCCGTCGCCCAGAAACTGCGCAAAGGCGAAATCTCCAAGCCGGCGCGGACGAAATTCGGCTATAGCATCATTAAACTCGAAGACCGCACGCGGCCGCCGATTCTCACAGAATCAGATTTTGCCAAAGAGAAAAAGAAACTCCGGTGGGTGACGGAGCATCGCAAACGCGCTCGCACGATTCAAAATCTCGATGCGAAAACGCTGGCGGAACTGCGCATTCAATTTAATGAAGCAACGCTGGCGTCAATGTGGGAGAAGATGCAATTGAGCCGTGCCGACACAACGCGCGGCTTTGAAGATGACGCGACATGGATGGGTTTGGCGCCAACGACGGAAGTGGCGAAAATCGACGGCAAAACTTGGACGATTCGAGACTTTCAAGAACGCGCGCTGCAAACTTCAGCGCGACAACGGAGTCGCGTGCAAGGTATCGAAGATTTGCGGGATTTTATTAGCGGGCTGGCGCTGCGCGAGGAATATTTGCAGCGCGCGCGCCGTGCTGGTTTTGAGAATAACCCAACTGTGCAGCAGCGGATTCGCCTGAAAGAAGAAAGTTTTCTGATTGAGAAAATGAAAACCGTGCTGACGGAGGCGGTGACCGTGCCGGAAGATTCGCTGCGGCAAGAGTATGCGGTGCAGCCGGAAAATTACGTCCACCCGGCGATGGTCAGGCTGCGCGAAATAACAGTTGCCAATCAACAACAGATTGAGCATATTTTAGCTGAAATAAAACGCGGCCGGGAATTTGGTGAGTTGGCGAAGCGTTATTCAATACGGCGCTGGTCGGCCGAGCGTGGCGGGGAAGTGGGGTATGTGACGAAAGGCGATCTCGGCGAGTTGGCTGATAAAATTTTTGCACTCAAGCCGGGAAAGATCGGCGGCCCGTATCAGCGCGACCAATATTTTTCTATCGTGCAGGTCGTCGAGATTAAACCGGCGCAACCTAAAAGTTTCACCGAGGCGCAAGCGGAAATCGTTGAAAATTTTCTTCCTATTTATAAACAGCGCGAATTGCAGAAACAGCTCCAAATTTTACGGAAACCATTAACGATTGCAGTTGAACAAAAAGTGTTGCAGCAGGTTAAATCGCCGTTGGAAAAACCCAATTAACTCCAACTGGGCGAGTTGCAAGCAAACAGAGGTTATCGGCTCAATCGGCTTAATCCGCATACCACGATAGTAACCGGATTGAGCAGAGGAAGCGGATATTTTTATAGAACGCTGAAAAACGGAGGAGTGAAGATGAAGTCTTGCGCAAGATTGAGTTGTCTGATGCTCCTGTTCCTTTTGTTCGCGAGCCGGTTGGTTATTGCCGGCACCACCGGAAAGATCGCCGGCAAAGTGACGGACAAAAAAACTGCCGAGGGATTACCAGGCGCGAATGTGATCATCCAGGCGCAAATTAAAGACGGCAAAGACGTACCGCTGAGTCCGCCGCTCGGCGCGGCTACCGACCCTGACGGTAATTTCGTGATCATCAACATTCCGCCGGGAAGGTATATCGTGCAAAGCTCATTTGTCGGTTACGGCGGGATCACGATGCGCGATGTGGGCGTCTCGATTGACATCACCACGAAACTGGATTTTTCGTTGAGTGAGGAAGTCATTCAGGGCAGCGAGGTCGTGATTGTCGCGGAGCGGCCGGTGATTAACAAAGATGTGACGTCGACGCAAGCGCATGTTGATGCCGAGCAAATTCAAAAATTGCCGGTGCAGGAGGTGTCAGAAATACTCAGCTTGCAAGCCGGTGTTTCGGTTGGGCGCGGCGGCGATATTCATATTCGCGGCGGGCGTTCGAGCGAGGTGGCATACTTCGTCGACGGCGTGTCGGTGACTGATGCTTACAACGGCGGCCAGTCCGTGCGGGTTGAAAATGAATCGGTGCAAGAACTGCAAGTCATCAGCGGCACGTTCAATTCTGAATTTGGCAATGTGATGTCCGGCGTTATCAATATCGTGACGAAAGACGGCGGCGACCAGTATCATGGCAATGTGAATTTGTACGCCGGTGATTTCGTCAGCTCGGATAAAGACCTTTACCTCGGCATCGATGAAATCGATCCATTGGCCACGCACAATGTTCAAGCCAGCTTCAGCGGGCCGGTGCCGTTGACCAACAACAAGCTGACTTTTTTTGCAACCGGCCGTTATTTTTCCACCGACGGTTGGCTCAATGGCCGGCGCATGTACGACATCTATGGCAATTTGCAACCGGGCGCAAAGTTCGAGGGACAGGAGGCAGTCGCCGGCGAGATCGTGCCGATGAATACGCGCTTGAATCGCTCGGGGCAATTGAAACTTTCCTACCGGCTGTCCTCGAAGTTTACGCTGCGCTTGAACATGTTGGGCAACGATGACGAAGGCCAGGGGTACAACAATTTCTTCCGCTGGGTTCCGGACGCGCGGCGCACCGGTTATGACCAAGGTTATAATGGCAACTTTCAGATCACCCACGCCCTGGGCACCCGCGCTTTTTATACCTTCAATGTTTCGCAATTTTATAAAAATTTCCAAAGCTATCTTTTTGAAGACCCGTTGGATTCGCGTTATCCGCGGTTCGTGCCGCTCAGTGTCATCGAGCCGTCGCGCGGCCAGTATGATCTGGCGATATTCGGCGCAGAATATGGTTTCTTCCAACGTTCCACCACTACACAAATCGCCAAGTTCGATTACACCCACCAACTCAATTTAGTGCATCAAATCAAGCTCGGCTTTGAGGGCAAGCGGCATCGGCTCTTTGAAGAAGGGATTAATAATTTGACCGTGCCGCTGGACACCTCGCGAGTTGAATTGGAAATTCCTTCGCTCGATAATGTCAATCACGGCCGCTACGTTTATAAGCCGGTGGAGTTTTCGGGATACCTGCAGGACAAAATCGAGTTGGAGAGCGTCGTCATCAACGCCGGCATTCGTTTTGATTATTTTAATTCGCGTGGCGATGTGTTGGCCGATCCTTCCGATCCGAACGTCTTTCAGCCGCAGAATGATAAATACGCGGCGCTGTCGCTGGAAAATCGTTTGCAAACCTGGTATAAAAAACCTTCGGCCAAATATCAAGTCAGCCCGCGCTTCGGCATCGCGTACCCAATTACAGCGCAGGGTGCGATTCATTTTTCCTACGGCCATTTTCTCCAAATTCCTTCCTTTGAATTGCTGTATCAAAACCCCGGTTATAAAGTTCCGGCGGGACAAGGCAACTTCGGCATCTACGGCAATCCCGATTTAAAAGCGCAAAAGACGGTGATGTACGAATTGGGCCTCAAACAGCAAATCGGCGAGAACATTGGCATTGATGTCACCGGCTTTTATCGCGATGTGCGTGATTGGGTCGGTGTCAGCCCGGCGATTGAAACGGTCGGCGAAGGCGGGCAAACACTGGCCGGCCGCACGTACACGATCTATCGCAATCTCGACTACGCCAATGCGCGCGGCATTACGCTGACGCTGTCGCAAGTGCGCTCGCGCCTGTTGACGTATTCCGTTGATTACACTTTCCAAGTTGCCGAAGGCAGCAACTCCGATCCCGGCGAAGAATTTGGCCGGCGCAATGGCGGCGAAGGCCCGACGCAATTCATCGTGCCGCTGAATTGGGATCAACGCCACACGCTCAACGGCACGGTGTCGTTGAGCACACGCGGCTGGTCGGGCAGTTTGTTGGGTCGTTTTCATTCCGGTTATCCTTATACACCAGATGTCTCGCGCGCCGTGCGCGTCGGGCAAAATGCCAATTTGCAGTTTTTGCGCAACAGCCGCAACGCCCCGGCCTTTCTTGTATTTGATTTACGCATCTCCAAAACGTTGCGCCTCGCCGGTTTGGATTGCGGCCTGCTGTTGAATGCGTATAATTTGTTGGATCGCCGCAACGAGATCAATGTTTATGGTGACACCGGCCGGGCAACCACCTCGACCAATTACACGATTGTGCGCGAGGCCACGATTATCAACAACACCGCCAGTGAATTTTTGCGGCAGCCGGATCGTTTTAGCGAGCCGCGCGAAGTCCAGTTGGGATTGAAGATCGGTTTTTAAGTGTACAACGGGCATAAATTCGGAGAGGAATTTTTCATGCGATATTTAAAAATCTGGTTCATTTTTCTGCTGCTGCCAACGTTGGCGCTGGCGCAATACATTCCTTCCAAAGAGCGCAGCAAATTCAGCGAACGCCGTAAAACCTACACGAGCGCGAATTTGGTCGGCACGACGATCTACAATTATGGCATCACCGGACGCGCCTCGGGCAGCGACGGCGCCGTGGCTTACGAATGGCCATCGAGCACGAGAAGGCTTTACATGGCGTTGACGTCACCGATGTACGGCGCCGAAGTAGTAGATAACGCCGGCGTGCGGCGGCGCATCATGACGGCAGCTCTCGCCAAACCCGATCGCAACAACGGCTCCAGTTGGGAATTGCAGCCGATTACCGGCTACATCAACAGCAACGAGGGTGCGCGGGCGAACGTTGCTAATTTGCTCGACCGTGCTTCCTGGCCGTCGACGTGGCCGGATAAGTTTGAAGACAAAAACGATCCAGGTTGGGCCGGCAACTGGAATGGTTTATTCGGCAAAGTGCCGCCTGATCTCTCCGTCAAAACCGCGGATCAAGAGTTTTTCTTTAAAACCGGCGACGATAATTTTGACAAATGGGATTACACGCCGGACACCACCGATCCCTCGCGGCGCGGCATCGGCATCTTGATGGAAACCCGCGTGCTGCAATGGAGCCAGGTTTTGGTGCAGGACGTCGTTTTCATTTTGCATTATTTAAAGAACGACGGCAACAAGCTGATTGAAAAACTCGGTGTGGATATTGTGTTGGCCGATCTTGTCGGCGGCGACGGCGGCGATGATATTGCCTTCTTCTCGCTGGCCACCGACGTCGCGTGGTCTACGGATGCGGATAACATCGGCGACCGTTTCTTTGGCAGCGACCCGGTCGGCGTGGTGGCCACCTCGTTTTTGGAAACGCCGGGCAACAGTGTGGATGGTATCGACAATGACTTGGATGGCGAAACCGACAGCCCGATAGTCACCGCGCAAATTATTGCGGGTGAGCTGGCCGATAACTTGATTGATGACAACGGCAACGGCTTGATCGATGAAAGCGGTATTCATATTTTCCGCACGCTGCCGGTTTTCAACCCGGGCAACGGGTTTAGAGACGGCATCGACAATGATAATGACGGCGAATCCGGCAACCCGACGATAACAGTGGCAATGTTGACCGGTGAAATTGCCGGGAATGGCAAAGACGATAACAATAACGGCCTGCGCGACGAAGGCCAGGAAGATCTCGGCAAAAAATACGCTGATAAAATTGATAACGACAACAATGGCCTAATTGATGAAGGCATCGATGAAATGATCGACGAGTCGCGCGAAGACGGCATTGACAATGACGGCGATTGGAATCCGAACACCGACGACGTCGGGCGTGATGGTTTGGCTGAAACCGGTGATGTTGGTGAAGGTGATGGCAAGCCGACTTCCGGCGCCGGCACGAATCTCCCCGGCGAGCCTGGCGTCGACAAAACCGACGTCTCCGAATCGGATCAAATCGGTTTCACCAATGTGCAATATGAAGGCTCCGGTGATCTCAATTCCAATCTTGCGAACGACAACACGGCGTTCAATAAATTCCTCGTGCCCGGCGTTGGCAGCATCGGCGGGCGCACCGGCGATTTTAATCTCTTTGTTGGCGCCGGTTTATTTCCGATGCCGCCGGGCATCACTGAGCGCATTTCGCTGGCGGTGTGCATGGGTGAAGACAGTACCGATGCCTTGCTGAATCGCGAGCAGTCGCAAGCAACTTACGACACTGATTATCAATTCGCGCTCGCGCCGTTGCAGCCGACGTTGACGGCAGTGCCCGCTGACGGCAAAGTTTATTTGTATTGGGATGACGTCGCCGAGCGCTCCTTCGATCGTTTTCTCGCGCGTTTGGGGCAGAGCGGCAATGACTTCGAGGGTTATAAAATATACCGCGCCACTGATGATGCATTGCAAGATGTCGCGACGATTACGAACGGTTTTGGCAACACGCAATTTGACAAGCCGATTGCCCAATTCGATCTGATTAACGGCAATTCCGGTTTTCATCCGGTCGACGTGCAGGGCACCAAGTTTTTTCTAGGCCGCAACACCGGCATCGTCCATCAATGGGTTGACAATGACGTGGTCAACGGTCAGCGCTATTTTTATGTGATTCGCGCCTATGATTACGGTTTGGTGGATCGTAACGAACCGAGCAAAGGCATTACGCCGAGCGAAAGCTCGGGACGAATTTTGCCGGATACGGATAATCCCGGCAAATTCCTGCTGCCGAAAAACACCGCGATCGTAACGCCGAATGCGCCCGCGGCCGGTTATCAGGGCCCATCGACGACGGTCGAGCACTCTGCCGGAGCCTCAACCGGCATGGTGACGGTGAATTTGTTTGATCGCACGCGGCTCCGCGATGGCGCGCGTTATCGTGTGACTTTTGAGGACACCACCATTGCGAATCCGGTCGAAGATACCCTTAAAACCAGAAATTATTCATTGACGCGTTTGCCGAACGAGGTGATCGTGTCGCGCAGCAATTTGGGCAGCGATCAATTTATCGTCGATGGGTTTTTTCTGCAATTCGCCAATTTGCCGCGCGTCGAGCCGGACTATACGCGCCTGCGGTGGCGGCCCAACAGCAGAATTCACGCGGCGGATTTTCGTATTCCGACCGTCGGTTTCACCAAAGGCACGAAAGCCGCCAGTGATTATGAACTCATCGTCGGCGCGCCCGGCCTTGGTAAATCTTCAAAGGTTGATTTTGGCGGTCTCACTTTGCCGTACGAAGGCCCGGTCAATTTTAAAGTTCGTAATTTGACCACCCGGCAAGATATCGAATTCTCTTTTATCGATATTGATCCAACCGGCTCAACGGCGCAATCGGCGCTGTTATCCCGCACCCGGGATCGTATTGACCGCGTCTTCCTGGTTGAAAATATTCGCGGCCAGCGCACGGTGACGTGGTTCATCACCTTTGCGCCGACGTTTATCGACTCCTTGCGCAACCCGCAGGCGGGCGATACGTTGGCGATGTTTGTTTCCAAACCATTCTTGCGCAGCGACGTGTATGAATTTACCATTCAAGGTGAAAAAGTCGATCCGGCGCAAGCCTCGAAGGAGTTGGGCCGCATTCGCGTCGTGCCGAATCCGTACATTGCCGCCGCTTCCTGGGAAACGGAAAATCCGTTTGATTCCGGCCGCGGACCGCGTGCGATTCATTTCAACCATCTGCCGCCGAAATGCACAATTCGTATTTTCAATGTGTCCGGTGAATTGGTGAAAACCATCGAGCACGATGCGCAAATCGGCAGCGGTACCGCCGAGTGGGATTTGTTGAGCAAAGACAATCTCTCGGTTTCGTACGGCATTTATGTTTATCACGTCAGTGCGCCGGGCGTTGGCGAGCATATTGGCAAGTTTGCGGTGATCAAATAGTTTGTAGTAGCCCCTTTCGGGGCAGGCTGGATAATGATGAACTCATGACGCCTGAAGGCGTTACTACGAACCAAGGAGTCAAAAAATGAATAAGCTCTCAATCTCGAAACTCTGCACCGGCTTGCTGTTTGTCGCGATGATGACTTCGGCGGCCGCTCAAGATAACGTTACCAAAGTCGGCACGACGGCCGCGAAGTTTTTGACGATACCAGTCGGCGCACGCGCCACGGCGTTGGGCGGCGCTTTTGCCGCGCTCGCCAATGACGCCACCGCCGCCTACTGGAATCCCGGCATGCTCGGCCGTCTGGAAAAGAATGAGATTTCATTCACCCACGCCAAATATTTTGCCGATTTGAATTTGGAATTTGCCAGCGCGGTTTTTCGGTGGGAAAGTTTTGGCACGGTGGCGTTCAGTCTGCTCGCGCTCAATACCGGCGAAATGCTGGTGACGACGGTCGATGATCCCGAAGGCAGTCTCGGCTCAACGTTTGACGTTGGCAGTTATGCTTTGGGCATCAGCTATGCGCGCAGCCTCACCGACAAGTTTGCCATCGGCGGAACCTTTAAATATATTTATGAAAATATTGCGCGTTCACAAGCCTCCGGCTTCGCGATTGACGCCGGCACGATTTTTACCACGCCGTTCAGCGGCATTCGGCTTGGCGTCGGCATTTCCAACTTCGGCCAAAAGCTGAGAATCTCCGGCGCGGATTTGCTCGTGCAAAAAGATATCGACCCCTCGATCCGCGGCAACAATGAAAGCATCAACGCCAACTTATCGACCGATGCTTTCGATTTGCCGTTAAATTTGCGCATCGGACTCGCGTATGACGCGATGAAATCTGAGAATAGCCGTTTGACCGTGGCGATTGATGCCCTGCATCCGAATGACAATTCGGAAAGCCTGAATGCCGGCGCCGAATGGGCGCTGTTCAAAGAGTTCTTCGCGCTGCGCGGCGGCTATCGCAATGTTTTTCTCAGTGAAAATGAAAATTCTTACACTGCCGGCTTCGGTCTGCAATATCGCTCCGAGTCGCTGCGTTTTCGATTCGATTATGCTTACGCCGAGCAGCAGCATTTGCAAGGCATTCACCAATTTGGCTTTTCGATCCAATACTGAGATTGCGATTCAGGCGCTGAACTTGGTTTGACAATGCAAACGAATAAACAAATTCACCTTTATTCACTATTAACTTATTAGGAGAGCAGTTATGCGAACTATGTTTCGAGCCTTGTTATTGGTCGGCATTGCGGCTTTGTCCGCCGCCGCCGCCCCTGGGCTGGTGGACAGTGTGACTTTCAAAGTCAATATGAAAGTCATGAAAGAAGCCGGGCTTTTTGATCCGACGAAACAATCAATGCATGTGCGTGGCAGTTTTAATGGTTGGGGCGACGGCTCGCCATTGAGCGATGCGAATGGCGATCTGATTTATGAAGGCAAATATGATGTGGGATCAACGAGTCCGATCAAGTACAAATTTGTGGTGAAAGAAGGCGCCAATGTTGCCGCCTGGGAAGACAATTTGAGTGCCGACCGCGAGCTCGCGCTGAAGGGTGTTCCGCAAACGTTGAATGCGGTTGAGTGGACGGATGGCGTTCGTTTCAGCGTAAATATGAGTGCCCCGGTTGCGCAAAATTTATTTAACCCGGCGACCCAGTTTGTTTCCATTGCCGGCGGGTTCAATGACTGGTTGGGAACCGGCATCGGCATTGCCAACGGCGATTCCACCACGGCCAGAAAATTTCAATTGAATTTGACCGCAGATAATATTTACGTCGCCAATATTCCGGTTGGCGCGCTGACTAACAAATTTAAATTTACCATCAACAACAACTCGAATGGTAAAATTGCAACGTGGGAAGGTCACTCTGACCGTTCCATCAATTTGACCGGCTCAAGCTTGGCCAGACCCAACAACGTTGTCTTGCCGTGGGATGGTGATCCCGGGGTCGCCGTTACTGGCACGCTGTTGTTTCAAGTCGACATCACACCGTTGAAAACGCTCGGTATTTTTAATGAAACCGAAGGCGACACGCTGCAGTTGCGCGGCGCCTTCAATGATTGGAACGATGCCATTCCGGCGCGGTCGATCATGCGCCAATCGTTGCTCAATCCGAATGTTTATGATCTGCCGATTACGGAAACGCGCGTTCCCGGCTTTAAGATGGAGTATAAGTTTTTTATCAAATTCAACCGGAACCGCGCGATTTGGGGCGGTCAAGAACCCATTGCCGGTTGGGAAGAGCCAGGTTCGACCGGTGGCGGCAACCGCGTTGCCACTTTTCCGGGCGCCGGCAACACGCCGCTGCCCGTGCAGACGTTCAACGATATTTTCACCGTCGTTCCAAAAGACACGACGATTACGATGAAATTCATCGCCGATATGCGCTGCTTCCTGCGCAATCCGCCACAGCCGGTGAGCAAAGCGAATGACACGTTGCGTTTGGAGATTCAGGATGATACCTGGCATTTCTTTAACAAAACGCTGAATTTCAACAATGCCACCAAGTTGGTCGGCAAAACGCCGTTTGATTTTACCGATGCCAACAATGACAGTATTTATGAGCTGTCGGTGACCACTAAAGGCCCGATTCAAAACTGGGTGCAATATCACTTGAACTGGCAGGGTCTGACGGAAAAAGCGCCGGGCTTCTCGCTGGGCCGTCGCCGCGTGCGTTACGCCCGCCCGAATGCGCAAGGCATCTTCCGCAACAAGAGCTCATTCCAATTTGGCCGTGATTTTTTCAGCACCGTCGAAAATCCGCTGTTGATCGAAAGCCCGAATGGCCCGACGCTGAACGACACGCCGACTTGCCAAAACCTCACAAGTGTGGCGCAAACCCGCGCGGGTGTCCCGGATAATTATGCTCTCAGCCAGAATTATCCGAACCCGTTCAATCCCTCGACTACGATTGAATATGCGCTGCGCCAAAATGGCCGCGTTAGCATCGCGCTGTATAATTCTCTTGGCCAAAAAGTGGCTGATTTGTTGAATGAAGTGCAGGCCGCTGGAAGTTATAAATTGAACGTTGATATGAGTCAATTGAAACTCGCGACTTCCGGCATATACTTTTATCAAATTAGCGCCGGCGATTTCAAAGCCACACGCCGCATGTTGTATGTTAAGTAGCCAGTGATCAGTTGGCAGTAACCAGTATTCAGTAACCAGTAATTCAAGCTAAACTGATTACTGGTCACTGATCACCAAAATTCTGACACAGGGCTGAGAGAAGTTGCCGAATTTTCTTTCAGCCCTGTGTTTTTTGCAACCAATGAAAAAAATCGTTTTTACTTCTCTTCTGATCTTGTTACCGCTGTTGATCCTGGCGGTTGTGGAGGCGGCATTACGGGTTTTTAATTATGGACCGAATTTAGATTTAATCAAGATCAAAGAAATGAACGGGAAAAAGTATTATGCCCTCAACCCCGATGTCGGCAAACGGTATTTTACCAAAGGCATTCTCGCTGTTCCCGAATTGTACGAAGAAACGTTTGCCTATGAGAAACCGCCAAATGGCTATCGCATTTTTTGTTTGGGAGAATCGACCACGGCGTCTTTCCCGTATGAGTTGAACGCGCGCTTTCATCGCTTGCTACACGACCGGCTTACGACTTTGTTTCCCGACAAGGCCATCGAAGTCATTAATGTCGGGCTTTCGGCGGTTAACAGTTTTACCGTTCGCGAATTCGCTGCAGAATTGACGCATTATCAACCGGATTTATTTTTGCTTTATCTCGGGCACAATGAATTTTACGGCGCCCTGGGCGTCGGCTCGACGCAGTATCTCGGCAACAATCGCGAGGTGATTCGGTTTTATTTGTGGCTGCAAAAATTCAAAACGTTTCAATTGTTGCGCAATACCATCACGGCGCTCGCCGGCAGTGCGACGCCACCAGCGGCGGCAACACCGAATCAAACACTCATGGAGCAAATGGTGCGCAGCCAATATATCGCTTTCGGCAGCGCCGATTATCGCCGCGCCGCGGAATCTTTTCTTGCAAATTTAAACGACATCATCGACACGGCCAAGCAGAACAAGATTGACATTTTGGTTAGCACGCTGACGAGCAATCTCAAAGATCAGGCGCCTTTTCATTCGCTGTTTTCCGAGCATACCCCGCCGGCGGCGAAAGCGCAATGGGAAAAATTTTTTCAAGATGGCCAAGCGTGGGAGACGCAACAAGCGTATGCGCAAGCATTGAGCGCTTATCGCGAAGCCGAAAAACTCGATGTGATGCCGGCGAAGCTGCATTTTCAAATGGGCCGCTGTTACGATGCTTTGCAAAATTACGCCGAAGCGCTCGCCGCCTATCAAAAAGCCAGGGATTACGACGCCCTGCGTTTTCGCGCCTCCGGCGAGTTTAATGAGATTATCCGGCAAATATGCAGCGCTGCGCATGTGCCCGTTGTTGAAACGGAGAAAACTTTTGCCGCACATTCTCCCGCTGGCATTACCGGATTTGAATTGATCGGTGAACATTTGCACCCGAATTTCGAGGGTTATTTTCTGCTGGCGAAGACTTTTGCGACAGCCATGGCAGAAAATAATTGCATTGCCAAAACCCCCGATTGGAATCCATTGCTTGATAAAACCGACGAGATGTACAAAGATTTTTCCGCTGTTACCGAATTTGATCGCGACATCGGGGCATATAAAATCGAGCGGTTAACCAAGCATTGGCCGTTTGCCGCGCCAGTGATGATGAAGGTGGAATTTGCCAACGAAACGATGGCCGTTAAAACTCGCCAACTCACCAGCGCCTATACGCAAAACAAAATTTCCTGGAATGAGGCTCATTATCAGTTGTCGGATGCTTATGCCGCGCAACAACAATACGCTCGTGCTGAAAAGGAATGTCGCGCCGTATTGAAAATCATTCCGGAAAACTACTATCCCTATTTTAAAATTGGGGAGTTGTATTTGAAGCAGGAAAAATATCTCGAGGCCGAAGTCTGGCTCAAACAAGCGCAGCAGCGCCATCCGCGCTCGCCGTTCGTTTATGCCAAACTTGCAACGGTTTCTTTTTTTAGGCAGGACTATGAAAAAGCCGTAGCCGATTTCACCACAGCGTTGAATTTGAATCGGGCAAGCAGCGAGTTTAGCGCCGCGGAAATGAGTTGGGCCGAATATTATAAAGCCGTGTCGCATCTCCAGCTTGGACAAAAAGCCGAGAGCATGCAAGCTCTGGCTGAAGTCGTGCGTTTACAGCCGGCCAATATACAAGCGCAGCAGTTGCTGGCGCTGCTTAAATCCAATGCGCCCGTGCGTCTGCATTTAACCCAATAACCGTCGATCTATGAAAAGCTCTGCATTACTTTCTTCAGTGATTCTCTTGTGTAGTTTTGGTTGCCAGTCGCCCTCACCAAAAATTAATGTGAATGTGCCTGATTGGGCCAAAGATGCGATTTGGTATCAAATTTTTCCCGAGCGTTTTTGCAACGGCGATACGGCGAACGATCCGGCGTTTCGCGATACGTTTGGATCGTGGCCGCACGACACGCTGTCGCCGTGGCAAAAGAGTCCGTGGACGGCGGACTGGTATCGCCTGCAACCGTGG
Organism: uncultured Cytophagia bacterium; assembly: GCA_964477305.1. Taxonomy (GTDB): domain Bacteria; phylum Zhuqueibacterota; class Zhuqueibacteria; order Zhuqueibacterales; family Zhuqueibacteraceae; genus Zhuqueibacter. The sequence continues at coordinate 2,761 of CAYZFF010000014.1, read as the reverse complement.
GAAATGGCGAACGGAAAAGATTTCAATTACAACGCCGGCCGCCGGCGTTTCGGCGGCGATTTGCAGGGCATTATTGACAAGCTGGATTATCTGCAAGAACTCGGCGTTAATGCAATTTATTTAAATCCAGTTTTTGAAGCGCCGACCATGCATAAATACGACGGCGCGCGCCACCATCACATCGATAATAATTTCGGCCCGCATCCCGGCCGTGACCGGGCGATCTGGGAGAAAGAAGATTTTGCCGATCCAGCGACGTGGCAATGGACCACCGCAGATAGCCTTTTTCTCAAGCTCATTGCCGAAGTTCATCAAAGAAAAATGCGCATTATTATCGATGGTGTTTTCAATCACATCGGCGTGAGCAATCCCGCCTTTCAAGATGTAATGCAAAACGGCAAGCAATCGCCGTATGCGGATTGGGTGATTGTTAAAAGTTGGGACGATCCGTCCACAGCGGAAAATGAGTTTGATTATCAAGGCTGGTACGGCATCAAAGATTTGCCGGAGATTCGCCGCGCCGGTGATGATCTCGCGCCAGGGCCGAAGGCTTATTTCAAAGCGATTGTGCAACGTTGGATGGATCCAAATCGCGACGGCAATCCTGCGGATGGCATCGACGGCTGGCGGCTGGATGTGGCCGAATTGGTGCCGAAAGGGTTCTGGCGCGATTTTCGGAAATGGGTGCGCGAAATTAACCCGAACGCCTATCTCACCGGCGAAGTGTGGTGGGAGGATTACCGCAACCAAAAAATGTTCAACGCCGCGCCGTGGCTGCAGGGCGATATTTTTGACGCAGTGATGAATTATCGTGTGGCCGATGCGCTACTCAAATACTTTGTTGATACCGAAAACGCTTTTGGAGCGAAAGAATTGAGCGCACGCTTGCAAAAATTGCGCGACGAATATCCATCCGACGTCAACTATGTGCTGATGAATTTGATGGACAGCCACGATACCGAACGGTTGGCGTCGATGGTGGTGAATCCGAATCGCATGATCGACCACGCCAGCAGCGCCAGCAGTAGAGATTTTATTTTTGACGTGCGCAAACCCAATGCGGAAGAAGTTAAAACCCAAAAGTTGATCATCGCATTTCAAATGCTCTATCTCGGCGCGCCGATGATTTATTATGGCGGCGAGGCCGGTATGTGGGGCGCCGATGATCCCGACGAGCGTAAGCCCATGGTGTGGCCGGATTGGATTTACGAGCCAGAGAAATCTCATCCGCTCGGCAAGCCTCGTCCTGAAGATGCCGTGGCTTTTGATCGCGAACTGTTCAATTACTATAAAACCTTCACGATGATTCGCCGCGAAAATAGCGCGATTCGCCGCGGTGATTATCAATATGTCGAAATGAGTCAAAACCCCGAGGTGTTTGCTTTTGTTCGCCAAAGCCCCACGGAGCAATTGTTGTGCGTGTTTAATCGGGCGGCGGCCGCGGCAGAAATCATTTTACCGGAGAATTTTTCCCGGCACCAAACGATTTATGGAGAAGCGAATCTCCAGCCGGCGGCTGATGCTAAGCATCTGCTTGCCGAAAAATCCGTTGCGGTATTTTTACGAGCTAATCAATAAAACGAGAATTGGGTTTTGGTCGATTCAATATTATGCCAGTTACGATTTATGAAGTTGCCAAAAAGGCCGGTGTCGGCATTGGCACGGTTTCGCGCGTGCTGAACAATAGCGCGCAAATCGCGCCGCAAACGCGCGCTCGGGTTTTAAAAGTTATTAACGAACTGAATTATCAGCCACACGCGCTGGCGCAGGGTTTAGCCCGCAAAAAATCACTGACGCTCGCAGTGCTGGTGCCGTTTTTTACCGGCCATTTTTACGTTGAGTTACTTAAAGGCATTCAACAGGCGACGGCGCAACATCGCTATGATTTGATTCTCTATTCGATTGAGGATTTACAGGATAAAGATTTTTATCTTAAACGCGCCTTGCAACAGCGCCGCGTTGATGGCGTGATGCTGGTGTCATTGCCGCTTTCCGAGGTTTTTGCCAAAGATTTTCAACGCCGCAACCTGCCGCTGGTTTTAGTGGATGCGTTTCATCCGAAATTTGATTCGATCACGGTGAATAATCAGACGGGCGCGCACACGGCGGTGCAACATTTGATTCGACTCGGGCACAAACGCTTGGCGATGATTACGGGTCATCGCAGCAGTAACCCGGCGCAATTGCGGCATGCGGGCGTTCAATGTGCCCTGCATGAAGCCGGCTTGGAGTTGCCGGAAAGCCTGATTATCAGCAGTGACGTGCTGGCGGAGAAAACGGTGGCGGTCAATGACGGGTTTAATAAAGAGACCGGCTATCTCGCGATGCAACGATTGATGCAACTGAATGGATCGCGCCCGACGGCCGTGTTTGTGGCCAGTGATATTCAGGCGCTCGGGGCCATGAAAGCCGCGCGCGAATCCGGCCTGCGGATTCCCGAAGATATTGCGATCGTCGGATTTGATGATATTGAGTTGTCGGAATATGTCGGTTTGACAACGATTCGGCAGCCGATGTTTCAAATGGGGCAACAGGCAGTCGAGCGTTTGATGGCGCTGATCGATGAGCCGGGGTTGCCGCGCCAACATCAACATATTGAAACCGAGCTGGTCATTCGTGAGAGTTGTGGCGCAAAAAATAAGAATGAGGAAAGTTCCTGAGGAAGAAATTTGCTTTCAAATTGGTTCGTGGGTGGCTTTCGCAAAAAATTTGCAAAACTGATTTTCTACAAATCTTCTCATTGCTTCTCATATTCCGTAAT
>CAYZFF010000013.1:0-33240 GCA_964477305.1 uncultured Cytophagia bacterium | reverse complement strand
TGGTTCCGGCTCGTCCGGGTTGTGATATAAGACGTTGGAATGGCATATCTTGTTGCACTGGAAGATGAGAAATCTATAACTCTTAAGCTTAATTGCTCCGGCCCCAAGCGGCACATTTTATACGCTATCCTGTCGGTACCAAAGCCCGGAATCACTTCACCTTATTTTTGGGCATTGAGGTATAAAATAAATTCTGAGTATGAGCGCGGGAAGCCGTCCAGCGCGAATTCATTTTCATGAAAATTAAGCCTTGCCCAAACTGTCCACCAGCGAACACTGCTTGTCATGTTAGCGGACATCACCTTACCGTATCCTCATGCAAAAACTTGACCTAAACTGTTAAAAAAATAGCACCGGCACACTTGTTGAAACCTCTGCATATCGTGTATTGGCTTTTTGAGAACCTGTAAAGCCGGAGTTGTGCTCAAACATTCTGCAAATTTATAGTATTCTGCACAAATCCGATTTTACCCCCACAAGCGAGAGAGGAATCATGGATCGTCAACTTCAAAAAAAGAAATGGCCGCCGAAGAAAATCGCTATTTTTGCGGGCGGCGGGCTCTTTTTTCTGTTCGTCATTTATAGTTTTATTTTTGGCGATAATAGTTCGAAGCTCAATGTTGAAACCGAGAAGATCACGATTGCCGAGGTGACGCGCGGGCCGTTTCAGGAATTTATCCCGGTCACCGGCAATGTGTTGCCGATCAAAACGATTTATTTGGATGCCGTCGAAGGCGGGCGGGTCGAAAAAAAGTTTATCGAAGCCGGCAGCATGGTGAAAGAAGGCGACGCGATTTTGCTGCTCACCAACACCAATTTGCTGCTCGACATTATGTTTCGCGAAGCGCAGTTTTTCGAGCAGAGCAACAATCTGCGCAACACGCGTTTGTTGATGGAACAAAGCCGCCTCAATTTACGCCAGCAGCTCAACGAGCAGGGCTATCAATTGCAGCGGCTCCGACGCCTTTACGAACGCGCCGCGGAATTGCGCGATAAAAATTTAGTGTCGCAGCAGGAATTTGAACAGGCGAAAGATGAATATGAATACCGGCGCAATCAAAAAGATTTGGCGGTGGAGTCGTTCAAACAGGATTCGATTTTTCGCGCCATTCAAATCGATCAACTCGAATCATCTTTAAAGCGCATGGAGGCCAATCTCGGCGTCACCAAGCAACGTTTGGAGAGCATGACCTTGCGCGCTCCGGCCACCGGCCAACTCACTTCGCTCAACGCCGAAATCGGCGAATCGAAATCCTCCGGCCAGCGTCTCGGCCAGGTTGATATTTTGGACGGTTTCAAAGTACGCGCCGGTATTGACGAACATTACTTGTCGCGCATCAGCGATGGTCTGCCCGCGGAATTTGATTTTGCCGGCAAGACGTACAACCTTATCACGAAAAAAATCTTTCCGGAAATTCGTGATGGACGCTTCGATGTCGACCTCGAATTTCAAAACGAAACGCCGGAAGGCATTCGCCGCGGCCAGACGCTGCACATTCGGCTGGAACTTGGTGATCTTGCCGAGGCCATGCTGCTGCCGCGCGGCGGTTTCTATCAAAAAACCGGCGGGCAATGGGTGTATGTCGTCGATAAATCCGGCTCACATGCGACGAAACGTAACATCAAGCTAGGCCGGCAAAATCCGCAAGTTTTTGAAGTGTTGGAAGGCCTCGAACCCGGCGAACAAGTCGTGACCTCGTCGTATGATAGTTTTGGAGATATTGACAAGTTGGTATTAAAAAAATAAAACGTGAAACGTAATCTGGATTTACTTATGTATTGCGCTTTAAGTTTTAGGAGCAGTGTTATGTTGGAACGTGATTTTCGTAAATCGTTGATCTGGAAAAAAAGCCGCCTGTTGATGTTGGCGCTCTTCAATGCCACCGAAACTTTTCCAGTCAAAGACTCGTTGGAGTTGACCAATCAAATTCGCCACGATTGTTTGGCGATGGTGGCGAATATTGTGAAGGCTTGCGGCAACCTTGTGCCGCAAGAAATGGTCGAATTATTTAGAACCGCCTGGCGCGCCGCGAACGATCTGGAAGCGCATTTGTTGTCGGCGTGCGGCCACGGTCTGCTGAATGCAACCAGTTGTGAACGCCTCACCCATGAAGTCACCGTTGTGAAAGGGATGTTGGCGGTGTATATCAAATAACAGATTTGTTAACCTCGCTCTTACTCTCACTCCTACTTGTGCTCTTACTCGGTTTAAATGAAAAAAACGAGAAAGAGTAAGAGAACGAGTATGAGTACGAAAAAGAGTCTGAGCACGAATTTTTACCAGGAGCCACAAATGATCAAGACCCACAATCTCAGAAAACTGTACACCACCGAAGAAGTGGAAACCACAGCCCTCAACAACATTAACCTCGAAGTGAAGTCCGGCGAATTTGTCGCCATCATGGGGCCGTCGGGTTGCGGCAAGTCAACGTTGATGAATCTGCTCGGTCTGCTCGATAATCCGAGTGACGGCGAATATTTTTTCCTCGATCAGGAGGTCTCGAAATTCACCGAACGCCAGCGCGCCAACACGCGCAAGGCCAATATCGGGTTCGTGTTTCAGAGTTTTAATCTCATCGACGAATTGACGGTGTATGAAAATGTCGAGTTGCCGTTATTCTATCTCGGCGTCTCCGCGGCGGACCGCAAAAAGCGCGTGAGCGAAGTGTTGGAGCAAATGCAAATCATGCATCGCAAAAACCATTTTCCGCAACAGCTTTCCGGCGGCCAGCAACAACGCGTCGCCGTGGCCCGCGCCCTCGTTGCCAAGCCGAAACTCATCCTCGCCGACGAACCCACCGGTAATCTCGACTCCGCGCACGGTGATGAAGTGATGAAAATGCTCACCGATTTGAATGAATCCGGCACCACCGTGGTGATGGTTACGCACTCGCCATCGTATGCTGAGTTTGCGCATCGAACCGTGCACCTTTTTGACGGGCATGTCGTGACGGAGAATTTTAAAGAAAAGGTCAGACTGTAAAGCGCGGATTCGCTTTATTTGAAAAGCAATAACCGCAGTCAATGTCATGCTGGAAGCATCTTGTTCCAATTCAGCACGGGGCTGAAATAAATAAGTTCCCTGCGGGATGACAGTGTGCCAACAGCATGGCCGTATGTATCAATGGCAAGCGACCACCGGAGTTGAAGATGTTCAAAAACTATCTCAAAATCGCCCTGCGCAATCTGCGCAAGCATAAAGCGTATTCATTTATCAATATCGCGGGATTAGCGATTGGTATCGGTTGCTGTGCGCTGATTATGTTGTACGTGCAGGATGAACTCAGTTTTGATCGCTTTCATAAAAACGCCGACCGTATTTACCGCGTCGCGTTGTCGGCGGCGGTAAGTGGAACGCCGATCAACTCGGCCACAAGTTCGGCGCCAATGGCGGCGGCCCTGCTGGCAGAATATCCCGAAGTGCGCGGGGCCACGCGGTTTTGGGATATCGGTCGGGTTTTGATTAGCTATGAAAATAATCGCTTTTATGAAGACGGGTTTTTATTTGCCGACTCCAGTGTCTTCCAGGTGTTTACCTTTCCGCTGCTCAGCGGCGATCCGCAGACGGCATTGGCGCAGCCCAATTCGGTTGTGCTCACCGAGAAGATGGCGCACAAATATTTTGGAAATGAAAACCCGCTGGGCAAATTTTTGCGCTATGATAATCGGGTCGATTACAAAATCACCGGTGTGTTGAAGGACATTCCGCGCCAGTCCCATTTGCAATTCGACTTTCTCGCTTCGCTCATCACCCAGCCGCGCAGTCAAAGTCCGGTCTGGATCAGCAATTCATATTATACTTACCTGTTGCTGCAAGATAAGTACGCGCCCCAACAACTTGAAGCCAAGTTTCCGGCATTGGTAAAAAAATATGTCGCGCCGCAAATCGAGCAGGCCATCGGTAAATCATTTGATGAAGCCATTGCCGCCGGCGCGAAGTATGATTTTTACTTGCAGGCGTTGCCAAGTATTTATTTGCACTCGGTCGCAGAGAATGATCTTGCCGTGACCAGCGATATCAAATACGTTTATGTCCTCACTGCCATTGCGGTTTTTATTTTACTGATTGCTGGCATCAATTTCATGAACCTCGCAACGGCGCGCTCTTCCAACCGTGCCAAAGAAGTGGGGTTGCGCAAAGTTTTGGGCTCCGAACGCCGGCAGCTCATCAAACAGTTTCTTGGTGAGTCGATTCTGTTGTCATTGCTGGCGTTGTTGATTGCTATCTTTTTGATCGAGATGTTGCTGCCCGCTTTCAATAATCTTGCCGGCAAGGCGTTGTCACTGCGTTTTAGCGGCAGTCTGGTTTTTATTTCCGGCCTCGTCGGTATCGCGTTGATGATCGGCGCGGTGGCCGGTATTTATCCGGCATTTGTGCTCTCGGCTTTTCAACCGGCGGCTGTTTTGAAAGGAAGTCTGCGCTCTGGCGCGAAAAGCCCGTGGCTGCGCAGCACGCTCGTGGTGCTGCAGTTTGCCATTTCGATTGTCTTGCTCGTCGGTACCGGCGTAGCGTTTCAGCAACTGCAATATATGAAGAACAAGCGCCTGGGTTTTGCAAAAGAGCAAGTTGTCGTACTGCCCATTGAAACGCGTGCCGGCCAGCAACAATATGAAAGCTTTCGGCAGGAGTTGCTGCGCAATCCCAACGTTGTTGCAGTCGGCGCAACGAGTTCCGTGCCCGGACGGGTTGACAATGACACCGTTTATCGCCCGGAAGGCGTTTCCAATGAAGTGATTTATTCATTGAAAATCATGCGGGTCAGCGAGGACTTCTTGCCGGCGTTGCAAATTGACATGGTCGCCGGGCGCGGTTTCTCACGCGATTTCGTTTCAGATACCAGCGCCGCTTTTGTGATCAATGAAGCCGCAGCTCGCTACATGGGCATGACGCCGGAAGCCGCCGTTGGCAAGCGGTTGACGGAAGTGGCCGTCGGCGCGAACAATGAAGATGATCAACGTACGATCATCGGCGTGGTAAAGGATTTTCATTATGAATCGATGCATCAAGAAATCAAGCCGTTGGCGATGAGTATTTCGCCGTCGGATTACAATTATATCACCGTGCGTGTGCGTCCCGAAAATATTGCAGCGACGCTGGCAACCCTGCAAGAAAAATGGCAGGCCTTCGAGCCGGGCTACCCGCCGCGCTATTTTTTTCTCGACGAAGATTTTGGCCGGCTCTTCACTGCCGAAGCGCGGCAGAGCCAAATTTTCGGGCATTTCACGGTTCTCGCGATTGGCATCGCGTGCCTCGGCTTGTTCGGTCTCGCCTCGTTCATCGCCGAGCAGCGCACCAAAGAAATCGGCGTGCGCAAAGTGCTTGGCGCCTCGGTGCAACAAATTATCGTTTTGCTCTCGAAAGATTTTACCAGACTTGTCGCCATCGCATTTATCATTGCCGCACCGATCGCTTATTTCGTGATGAATAAATGGCTGCAAGATTTCGCGTATCGCACGCCGTTAAGCCCAACGGTTTTTGTGCTCGCCGGTGTGCTCGCGCTGGTGATCGCCTGGCTTACCGTGAGCTATCAAGCCATCAAAGCCGCGCTGACCAATCCAGTCGAGGCGTTGCGGTATGAGTAAAGGCAGCAATTTATTAGCAATTCAGCGACTGCTGTGTCACTGATAGCTATCGACGAAAAACTGGTTACTGGAAACTGTTTACCGGAATCCACCATGTTCAAAAACTATTTCAAAATCGCGTATCGCAATCTGCTCAAGAACAAGCTTTATAGCTTCATCAACATCTTCGGCTTGAGCGTCGCCGTTGCCTTTTGTATCGTCGCTTATTTGAACCACGATTATAATGTTAGCTTTGATATGTTTCATCAAAACGCGCAGGAGATTTATCGTCTCAAAACAGTGCGCGTGCAAAACGCGCGGGAACGCGTATGGGGTTATACGCCACGGCCGCTTGGCCCGGCCTTGATGCAGGATTTTCCGTTCATCAAAAAAGCCGTGCGGTTGACGATTGCCACCGTGGTTTTTAAATCCGGCGATAAAATTTTTAATGAAGGCGTGCTGCATGTTGATCCCGAATTTTTCGAGATGTTCTCTTTCCCGTTGAAATACGGCGATAAGAACGTGCTGCGCGATAAAAATAAAATCGTCTTGAGCGAAGCGCTCGCGTTGAAATATTTTGGCGCAGAGAATCCAATCGGCAAACAAGTCACGATGCGCTACCGCGACGGCCAGCCGCGTGAATTTTTCATCGGCGCCGTAGCACAGAAAGTTCCGGACAATTCCAGCATACAGGTTGACGTGTTAGCCTCACTCGAACTTCTTTTGGACGCGGGCATTGACAAGGCAAACGATTGGACCGACTGGGCGCACATTACGTTCGTGCAGACTTCCGATCCAAACCAGATGGCCGGTTTGGCGCAGAAGATGGACAGGTATCTTGCAGTGCACAACGCCGTGGTTGCGCCCGACGCACAAATCAAACGCTTCGCAATCGAACCATTGCAGGGGATGGCCATGCGCGCGCGCGACGTGCGTTTCGATATTTTGAAGGAAGCCATGCACCCGGCCGGCATCATGGCGCCGAGTGTTATTGCTGTTTTACTTTTGCTCATGGCATGTTTCAATTATATCAACACCGCCATTGCCTATTCCTCGCAGCGTTTGAAAGAAATCGGCATACGCAAAGTGATCGGTGGCTTTCGCCGGCAGTTGATCTGGCAATTTCTCGGCGAGAATTTATTGCTGTGCGCCATTGCGTTGGCATTGGGCATTGCGTTGGCGGAAATTTTTGTGCCCGCGTATGATGCGCTGTGGACTTATTTCGAGTTGACGCTGAATTATGCGCAGAATCGCGGCCTGCTGCTGTTTCTCGCCGGGCTGCTTTTATTTTTGGGACTCGTGGCCGGAACCTATCCGGCATTTTACGTGAGCGCGTTTCATCCCGTCGCGATATTGCGCGGCAAACAAAAATTTGGTGGCACGTCATGGCTGGCGCGGGCGCTGCTCACGTTTCAATTTACGATTTCGATTTTGACCGTGATTGCCGGCATCGTGTTCGTGCAGAACGCCGGTTTTCTGCGCGATTTTGATTTAGGCTATGGCAAAGACCTGGTGATTGTTGTGCCGCTGCGCGAAGCGAAATACTATGAACCTTATAAGAACGCGATTGCGCAAAACCCGGAGTTGGTGAGCATAGGCGCGGCGATGAATCACGTGGGGTACAATTGGGGTGGCGCCACGGTGGCGCATGCCTCACAAAAAATTGACGCCTCGATGTTGAGCGTGGGCTACAATTATCTTGAAACCATGCAGGTTCGTCTCGCGCAAGGTCGCATGTTCGATGAAAATCTTCCCACGGATTTGCAGGAGGCGGTTATCGTCAATCAAAAATTAGCCGCGGAGTTTGGCTGGAACAACCCCATCGGCCAAACTGTGAGCCTCGATACGCTGCGTTATACCGTGATCGGTGTGGTGGAAGATTTTTATAACGACGGCGTGTGGCGGCCGATTACGCCCTGCCTCTTTCGCATGGCGACGCCCGCCAATCTGCGCCACATTGCCGTGCGCGTACCCGTGGAAAATTTGACCGCCACCAACGAATTTCTGCGCGCAACGTGGACCCGCGTCGTACCCGATTTGCCTTATGAGGGTTTTTATCAAAATGAAGTGATGGCGGAAGCCATTGAAGTGAGCGACAATATCAAAACTATGTTTATTTATATTTCGGTGCTCGCAATGGTAATTGCGGCGATGGGATTGTTTGCGCTGGTGGCGTTGAATCTCGCGCGACGCACGAAGGAGATCGGCATTCGCAAAGTACTCGGCGCGACGATGGCGAACATTATGAATTTAGTGAACAAGGAATTTGTTCGGCTTTTGCTGGCGGCAACGCTTTTAGCTTCCGGCGCGGGTTATTTTGCGATGCAGGCTTTGCTGCAAAGTATCTATGCTTATCACGTTGGCTTCAGTGCATTACCGTTCCTGCTCGGCGGCGCGATTGTGTTCGCGCTCGCGGCGTTAACGGTCGGTTCGCAAGTGCTCAAAGTCGCCACCGCAAATCCGGTGGAGGCCTTGCGGTACGAGTAAGGCGAAAAGGTATACGAATAAAAAAGCAAAGGCAATCATTGCGATTGCGGCTTTCGGCTGCGGACAAAGATTTCGGAAAAACCATGTTCAAAAATTATCTTAAAATCGCGCTGCGCAATCTCTTGCGCCAAAAGCTGTATGCGTTCATTAACATCTGTGGCCTCGCGCTCGGCGTGGCGTGTTGCCTGCTCATTTTGCTCTTTGTCGAGCACGAATGGTCGTTCGACAAATTTCATGCGAAGGCGAATCGGATTTATCGCACGATTATCGTTGAACACAAAGCCGATGGTGGGATGGAGCAGCAAGCGTATCAACCGTTGCCGCTCGGATCGACCTTACAGGCGGAATATCCGGAGATTGAGCAAACGGTTCGCATTTTCACCGGCGGCGGTGCGGTCTCGTATGGCAACAAGCACTTTTCGGAAAGCTTCATTTTTACCGATCCGACCTTATTTGAAGTGTTTGATTTCCAGACGTTGCAAGGCGATCCAGCCCAGGCGCTTGCCGATCCCAATTCCGCCGTGATCACCCGGCGCATTGCGGAAAAATATTTTGGTTCGGAAGATCCGATGGGCAAGCAGCTCGTCACCAAAAACTGGCGTGGGCAAGTTGATGTCATCGTTGCCGGAGTCGTGGAGAATCCGCCGGACAACTCCAGCATTCAATTCGATTTTGCCATGCACATTACGAAGTTTCCGCAGTATGAGCGCAATCTCACGCGCTGGACAAATTTTAACGGTTCGGTGTATGTTCTGTTGAAAGAAGGCGTAGAGAGTAAAACGCTGGAGAGCAAATTCGCCCCGTTTGTCTCCAAATATTGGGGCGACATGCGCAAACGCAATCAAGAGCGCGGCTTGATGGCGAAAAGCGATGACGCGCTGCAACTCCGGCTGCAGCCAATGACCGCGATGCATTTGGATACTTCCGTCGGCAGCTCGCGCGAGCCGGTAAGTAATCCGATGTACGCCGTGATTTTGACCGGTATCGCAATTTTGGTGTTGGCGATTGCGTGCATAAATTTTATCACGCTCACTCTTGGCCGTTCCACCAGCCGCGCGCGCGAAGTCGGCATGCGCAAAGTGCTCGGTGCATTTCGCCTGCAGCTCGTGCGGCAATTCGGCGGCGAAGCTTTTCTGTTGAGCGCGCTCGCCTTTGTGTTGGGAGTGATGCTGGCGGAATTATTCCTTCCAGTATTCAAACAATTCACGCAAAAAGAATTGTCATTGCAACAACTTTCCGGCGGCTGGGCGTTGCTCGCGATGCTTGGACTGCTGCCGCTCATTGGCTTATTGGCGGGCGGATATCCGGCGGCGTTCATTTCACGTTTTCAACCGGCAGCGGTTTTAAAAGGCTCGTTGAAATTGCGGCAAAAAAGTTTTTTCACGCGCTCCCTCGTGGTCTTTCAATTCGGGTTGGCGGTTTTTTTGATCGTTTGCGCGATCTTCATTGCGCGGCAGCAGCAGTTCATTGCTTTCCGCAATCTCGGTTATAATCCCGAACACGTCATCGCGATCAACAGCTTCGGCGGGGCGAGTGGTGACGGCGGCCAAAAAATGTTGCGTCTGCGCGAAGCGCTCAATGCTTATCCACAACAAGTGTTGAACGTCACTGGCACGAGCGCGGCTTTCAACAAAGGCTGGGATCTCAACGGTTTCACCCACGAAGGCGTCGAGCGCACGGCATTCATCTTCGGCGTCGATTATGATTATCTCGACATGCTCGGCATTAAGCTGATCGCGGGCAGAAATTTTTCGCGCGAGCTGCAAAGTGATCTCATGAATTCCGTGATCGTCAACGAAGCGTTGGTGCAGGAATTGGGCTGGCAGGAGCCGATTCTCGGCCGCCGGCTTTCCGGTTGGAATGACGAAAAGATCCCGGGTGGCCCGGTGGTGATCGGCGTGGTGAAAGATTATCATTTTCTCTCGCTGCACCGCCGCATTCAACCTGCGGTTCTTTTAATGGATCCCGACTTCGGTATCAATGACATTCTCGTGCGCGTCAGCGCCACGAACATTCCGGCGACCATCAAGCTAATCGAAGAAAAGTGGCACACCGTCGCGCCGAACACGCCATTCGATTTCACATTTGTGAATGAAGATATTCAGCGCCAATATGAAACCGATCTGCGTTGGCAAAAAATTATTTCCTACAGCACTGTCTTTGCCGTCATGCTTGCGTGTCTCGGTTTATTCGGCCTGTCGACATTGGCCGCGACCAGCCGCACCAAAGAGATCGGTATTCGCAAAGTCCTCGGCGCTTCGGTGTCGCGCGTCGTCACCTTGCTCTCGCGTGAGTTTGCGATATTGGTGCTGCTCGCGAACCTCCTCGCGTGGCCGTTCGCCTATCTTGTGATGAGCAAAGTTTTGCAGAACTACGCGTATCGCATCGACCTCAATTGGTGGGTGTTCGCGCTCGCTGGAGGTTTTGCGTTATTCATCGCGCTTGCAACCGTGAGCACGCAAGCCATCAAAGCCGCGCTGGCGAATCCGGTCGAGGCGTTGCGCTATGAATAAAGTAATCAGTTGCCAGTATTCAGGAATGTTTAAACGACTTTCCCATATTTCAAACCGCGAATGAACACGAATAAAAAAATTGGCGCATATTCGCGGTTTAAGAAATGAATAAGTTGTTTAATCGGTATTCCTCTGTAAGCTTTGTCACTGCACTGCGACTGTCGCTGTTTGAATGAATAATTCAATGCATTTGATGAACCGACGGCAATTCTTGCAGAACACTTCGGCGCTGGCTTTCCTCGTTGCGCACGAGCAGTTGACGTGGAAAGCCGCGAGCGCGTCGAGAGCAACTGCTGCAAACCACGATATGGCGCGCCTTCTTAAGCTGCGGCTCGTTACAGCGGCGCCGTTAGCGGAGATGAAAAATTTTTATCACGAAGTGCTCGGCTTGCCTCTATTGGAAGACGACGCTCAAAAATTCACATTCAGCGGCGGACAAACGTTGATCACTTTTGCGCAAGCAAAGCCGGAACATGGCAAGCCGTTTTACCATGTGGCCTTCAATATTCCCGAGAACAAAATTCTTGAGGCGCATGATTGGCAAAAACCGCGTACGCCGCTGGATCGCCTCAATGCGAATTTGCGCGACCCCGAAATGCCGGAGGAAGTGGTGCATTTTCGGCATTGGAATGCACATTCGATTTTCTTTTGGGATCCGGCGGGCAATCTCGTCGAGTACATTGCGCGACATGATTTGAAGAATAACGCAGAAGGGTCGTTTTCAACGAAAGATATTCTTTATGCGAGTGAAATTGGGTTTATCTCGGAAGAAGTGACCAGCACAGCGCTGGAAATGAAAAAGGCTTTGGGGTTGGAACAATATCGCGGCGGCGACGATAACTTCCGTGCCCTCGGTGATGAGCACGGCCTCTTGCTGGTGATCATTCGCGGCCGACGTTGGGGCTACGAAGAGAAAGCGCCGCCCACTGGTATTTTCCCCACGGTTGCCGAAATTCGCGGTTCGCAAGCGGGCAAATTCGCAGTGCCGAATCACCCTTATGAAATCTTTGTAAAATAAATGTGGTTGTTGTGTTGGGCGTTAGTTGCACGTGGTTTAAAAGCAGCAACCAACAACGCGCGGCCAGCAACCAGGAACTTAAGCATGCTCAAAAGCTATCTCACCATTGCCGTTCGCCAATTGTTGAAATACAAAGCTTATTCGATGATCAACCTCATCGGGCTGGCCGTGGGCATCGCCTGTGCGTTGTTGCTGGCGCTGTTCATCCAACATGAGTTGAGCTATGATCGTTATCACCAAAACGCGGCCCGGCTATTTCGCATTGTGCGCGCCGAATCCGCGACCACGGCTTTTAGATTAGCCCCGCAATTGCAGCAAGATTTTCCCGAAATTCAAACCGCACGTTTTCGTATTGATCGTCAGCCCTCGTTGTTGCGGCACGGCGATAAACAATTCTACGAAAAACGCATGTTTTGGGCGGACGCCGAAGCGCTGCAAATTTTTTCATTCGAGCTGCTCGCGGGCGACCCGCAAACCGCTTTGGCGACGCCTTTCGCCGCCGTCGTTACCATCGAGACTGCGCAAAAATATTTTGGCGAAGCGCCGGCGGTCGGCAAGCAACTATCGTTGTATTGGGGAGAAAAATATTATGACTTGCAAATCACCGGCGTTCTCAAAGAGCTGCCGGCGAATTCCCATTTTACTTTTGATATTCTTGTTTCCATTGCCACCGCCGAAGCCGTGTGGCCGAAATTTTTCTTCGAAGACTGGTCGGCGAATTACGCACAGACTTACGTGCTGCTTCCGGAAAACCTCACCGTGTCCGCGTTTGAGAAGAAGTTTCCGGAATTTGTCGCGCGGCATCTGGGCAATGAAGCGGCGCACGATTATCGCAATGTGCTTAGCCGTCTTCAGCCGATTACGGATATTCATCTACACTCACATCTCAGCGGCGAGATCGAACCGAACGGCGAGTTTACTTATATCATCATCGCTGCGATTATTGCCGCGTTGATTTTGGGAATTGCTTGTATCAACTACACGAATCTTGCTACCGCGCGCGCGGCGGGCCGGGCCAAAGAAATCGGCATGCGCAAAATTTCCGGTGCGCAACGCGGCCAACTCATTCAACAATTTCTGGGCGAAGCGATCACTCTGGCGCTGTTCGCCATGATTGTGGCCCTGTTTCTCCTTGAGCTGGCTTTGCCTGCTTTTAGCGCATTTATACAAAAGCCTTTGGTTTTCGATTATCGCAACAACGCCGCGCTGTTGTTTGGTTTGATGACGTTGACAGTGACCGTGGGTTTGCTTGCGGGCAGCGCGCCGGCATTTTTGCTTTCGTCCTTTCAACCTTTGACCGTGCTCAAAAGCAAAAACGCAGGATTAGGGAAAAAATCTTTTTCGCGCCAAACGCTGGTTACGGTGCAATTTACCCTGTCGATTGTTTTGATCATCGCGACGCTGGTCATCTTCGAACAGATGGAATATGTCAAAAACAAACGTCTTGGGTTCAATCGCGAACAGGTTTTGGTGATTCCGCACGCGCGCAAGATCCGCTACAATCCCGAGCCGCTCAAAACCGAATTTCTCAAAGACCCGAAGGTTTTGCAGGTGGCGGTTTCCTCGCACGTTCCTTCCAATCAATTGAATATCACGATTTCCGCGAAACCGGAAGGCGGTAATCCCAACGGTTCCAACGAACCCTGGCCGATTGCCGCCGTTGCAGTTGATCCGGATTTTCTGGCGACATTCGGATTGCAATTGACCGAGGGCCGCAATCTGGTCAAACAAATTACCACCGATTCAACCCAGGCATTTCTATTGAATGAGGCGGCAGCGCGCGTCCTCAATTGGCCTGCTCCGGTTGGAAAAAGATTCGAAGCGGAATTTTCCACTGGTTCGCCGAGTCTGCCATTTGAAAAACGCAGCGGGCAAGTCATCGGTGTGGTCCAAGATTTTCACTTCGAGTCATTGCGCAACGCGATACGACCGATGGTTTTTATGATCAAGCCGTATTGGTATTTTTATATTTCGGTGAAACTGCGTCCAGAAAATGCCGGTGAGACGCTCGCCGGTCTCGAACGATCGTGGCAGCGTTTCTTTCCGGAATTGCCGTTTGAATATTTTTTCCTCGACGACAATTTTGATCGGCTCTATCGCACCGAAGAATCATGGGGACGGGCGATCGGTTTCTTTGCGTTGCTGAGTATTCTCATCGCCTGTTTGGGGCTATTGGGCCTGGCGGCTTTTACCGCGGAACAGCGCACCAAGGAAATCGGCATTCGCAAAGTGTTGGGCGCCTCCGTGGCGAGCGTCGTGTCACTGTTGTCCCGTGATTATCTCAAACTCGTCGTGCTGGCCAACTTTATTGCCTGGCCGCTGGCGTGGTATGCCATGACGCAATGGCTGCAAAGCTTCGCCTATCGCGCCGGCATAAGCTGGTGGATGTTTGCGTTGGCCGGCGCGCTGGCGCTGCTGATTTCGTTGTTGACCGTGTGTGCGCACGCCATTAAAGCGGCATTGGCAAATCCTGTGGAAGCGTTGCGGTACGAGTAAAAAGTAATCTGTCACCCATCGATCAGTATGCAGTGAACTGCGCACTGATCGATAACAACTGAAACCAGGTTATGTTGAAAAACTATCTCAAAACGACGCTGCGCGCGCTGCTGAAACAAAAACTGTTTTCACTCATCAATGTTTTCGGATTGGCCGTGGGATTGGCGGTTGCATTGCTCATTCTGCTCTATTTACAAGCGGAGTTGAGTTACGACAAGAAGTATGCAGCGGGCGAGCAAATCTACCGCGTGCTGCGCAAATCGGAAGTGAATGAGAAGGGATATCTCATCGGCATCACCTCCGGGCCGTACGCGGCGGCGCTCAAGAATGATCTTCCCGAAAGCATTCGCGACGCCCTGCGCGTGTTGCCCAGCGACGGCCTGGTGACGCATGCAAACCATTCCTTCATGGAAAAGAAATTCTTTTTCGCCGATGAAAATTTTTTCAAGTTTTTCTCTTTTCCGCTCGCGCAAGGCGATCCCGCGCGCGCGTTGGCAAATCCGAACGGCGTAGTTTTAACCGCAGCAATGGCGCGCAAATACTTCGGCGCCGAGGAGCCGCTGGGCAGAACGCTGCGCGTGGACGATCGTTATGATTTCATCGTCACCGGCGTGTTCGCGGCAAAGCTCGGCCGCACGCATTTGGATTTTGACTTCGTCGCCTCCCTGAAAAGTTTCGAGCGTGAAGAATGGATTGCGGATTGGTGGAACAACAATTTTCTGACGTATGTGCAGATCGACAACCCGCAGGAGGCGCAACGGGTGGAGGCACGCCTGCCCGCGTTCATCGATAAATATCTCGGCGAAGATTTCAAGCGCAACGGCCGCCGCATCGATCTCACTTTGCAGCCGTTGGCGAACGTCTACTTTCAAAATGACATTCGTTACGAAACCGGTGTGCGGCACGGCGACGAGCAAGCGGTTTATATTTTTGGCGCGCTGGCGTTGTTCATCCTTATGATCGCCTGTATTAATTACATGAATCTCACCACCGCCCGCGCCGGTCGCCGGGCCCGTGAAATCGGCGTGCGCAAAGTGCTTGGCGCACACCGCGGCCGTCTTGTCATGCAATTCCTCGGCGAATCGTTTTTGCTTACAACCCTCGCCGTTGTTATTGCGGTTGCCGCGAGCGAGTTGTTGCTGCCGTGGTTCAATGCCGCTTTCGGACTTGATCTTGCCATGGACTTCACCGATCCGTTGCTGGCCGGCGCCGTATGCGGTTTGTTGCTCTTGGTCGGCCTGCTTGCGGGCAGCTATCCCGCCTTTCTGCTTTCAGGATTTGTGCCGGTGCGCGTACTCAAAGGGCGCTTCTCGCAACAAGCTGCCGATGTTTTTATCCGCAAAGGCTTGGTGGTTTTTCAATTCGGTATTTCGGCAATGTTAATCATCGCCACGCTGCTCATTGGCAAACAGCTTGATTTCATGCGGCAAAAAGATCTCGGCTTTCAAGCTGAACAAGTTTTGCTGGTGCCCATCAATAATCCTGAGATGCGCCGGCAGCAAGAGACTTTTATCGCGCGTGTGCGGCAAGAGACTGGCGTCGTCAAAGCCGCGGCAATGTCCGGCCACCCCGGCGGTTTTCACGATGCCATGTCATTCACCATTGCGGGCAAAGATGAAAATTTCCGCATGCGCACGGTGTACACCGATTTTGATTATGTTGAAACGTTGGGTTTAGAGATCGTCGCCGGCCGCAACTTTTTGCGCGATTTCGCCACCGATAAGGCCCACGCCGTTTTGCTGAATGAAGCCGCAGTTAAAATGCTCGGCTGGACAAATGCAGAAGTGCTTGGCAAAGAGATGCGCCGTACAATGTTCGACACCACGCGCTGTCAAGTGGTCGGCGTAGTGCGGGATTTTCATTTTTCCTCTTTGAAAGAGGCCATCGATCCGCTATTGATTTCAATGCGGCCGCGCGCCAATGTGTTCGCGCTCAAGATCGAACCGGCGCGTCTGCAAGCCGCCCTCGCTGCGACGCAGAAGCATTGGGAAGCAATCTCGCCGGCGTATCCGTTTGAATTCACATTTCTTGATGAGACGTTTTCCCGGCTTTACCAGCAAGAGCAAAGCGAGTCTAAACTCTTTGCGATTTTTGCCGTGATCGCCATCGTCATTGCCTGTTTGGGTATTTTTGCATTGGCTTCTTATGCCGCGGAAGAGCGTACCAAAGAGATCGGCGTGCGCAAAGTGTTGGGAGCTTCAGTGGGAAATGTCTTCAACTTACTCTCGAAAGAATTCGTACGCCTGGTCGTCATTGCGAATTTTATCGCATGGCCTTTTGCATGGTTAGCGATGAATCAATGGCTGAAGGACTTTGCGTACCGCACAACAATGGATTGGCAACTGTTCGCGCTTGCCGGCGGATTAGTGCTGTTGATTGCGCTGCTTACGGTCAGCGCGCAAGCCCTTAAAGCTGCACTGGCGAATCCGGTGGAGGCACTGCGGTACGAGTGAACCTCGTTGCTGAATGTTGGTAAAAACCCCAATAACCCGCAACGAGCAACAAGGAACCAGATTATGTTCAAAAACTATTTCAAGATCGCGTTGCGCAATATCCTGAAGCACAAAAGCTATGCTTTCGTCAATATCGCGGGATTGGCCGTGGGCATGGCTTCCTGTTTGCTCATTTTGCTTTACGTGCAGGATGAATTGCGCTATGACCGTTTTCATCAAAACGCCGAGCGCATTTACCGTGCGACGTTGGCGACGAGTCAGCAACGTGTGGAAACGACGCCGTCGATTCTGGGCCCGCTATGCCAGCGTGAGTTTCCGGAAGTGGAACGGGCCGTGCGTTTCTACGAAAGCACGCGATTTGGCGCGTTGGTGGTACAGCAAGGCGAGCGGTTTTTTCAAGAAGAGCGCTTCATGTTTGCCGATTCCACGGTCTTTGAGGTGTTTACGTTTCCCTTCATCATGGGCAATCCCGCGACGGCGTTGACGCGGCCCAATACCATCGTGCTCACGCAATCCACGGCGCAAAAATATTTTGGCGAAGCCAATCCACTCGGCAAAACTTTGCGGGTGAACAATGCCCGCGATTACGAAGTCACTGGCGTGATGCAGGATGTGCCGAGCCATTCGCATTTGCAGTTCGATTTTCTCGCCTCGTATACCAGTTTGACCCATGAATGGGCGACAACGGAGACGTGGTACTCGGCAAATTTATTCACCTATATTTTGCTGCGTCAAAATGCTGCGCCGCCGCCCCTTGCGGAACGCTTTCCCATTTGGGTGCAGCGCGATCAAATAAGGTTCTGGGAAAGAATCTCTCTCCAAAAACTCACGCAGATTCATCTGCATTGGAACAACGACATTGTGCGCGTTTATATTTTTTCCAGCATTGCTCTGCTCGTGCTTTTGATCGCGTGCATCAACTATATGAACCTCGCCACAGCACGCTCCCTGCGCCGCGCGCGTGAAGTTGGCGTGCGCAAAGTGCTTGGCGCGGTGCGCGGCCAATTGGCGGCGCAATTTTACGGCGAGATTGGATTGATCACAATGTTCGCGCTGATGCTCGCCGTGCTCTTCGTGGAAATCGCCCGGCCCGCATTCAACGCCGTAAGCGGCAAACAGTTGGCGGTCGGCGCTTTGGCGCAGCCCGCCTTTATCATCATGCTCGCTGCCATTGGCGCAGCCGTCGCGCTGCTCGCCGGTAGTTATCCCGCGCTGCTGCTTTCCAATTTTCAGCCTGCGAAAGTGCTTAAATCCGCGCTGCAAACCGGCAGCCACGGCGCGGGCTTTCGCCAAGGTCTTGTGGTCGCACAGTTTGTGATTTCGATTGCGCTCATCAGCGGCGCCGCGGTGGTGTATCAACAACTCGCTTACCTCAGCAACAAGAAGCTCGGTTTTGCAAAAGAACAAACGCTGATTTTGCCGATGCGCGATTGGTCGTTGCGCAGCAAATATGCGACGTTGAAATCCGCACTTGCGCAACATTCGAATATCGAGAGCGTTTCCGCAGCCGCGGGATTTCCCGGCCGCGTGTTGGGCGGTTATGGCATGCAAGCGGAAGGCCTTCCCGAAGATCAACTTCTCGAAGTCGTCGGTTATCCGGTTGACAACGATATTATCAAAACGCTCGGGCTGGAGTTGATTGCAGGGCGTGGTTTTCCGGAAACGTGGTCGGAGGCACAGGGCTACGTTTATATCATCAACGAACGCGCCTTGCAAATTTTAAATTGGAAAAAAGAAGAAGCGGTTGGCAAATGGATGAATCTTCCGGCGAATCGTATGGGCCGCGTGGTCGGCGTGGTGAAGGATTTTCATTTTGCTTCGCTGCATGCGGAGATCAAACCGCTCATTATGTTCATCGAGCCGCCGGAGTTTGCGTATTTATTGGTCAAGCTGCGACCGCAGGATTTGCCGAACACGCTGGCGTTTATGCGCGCGCAATGGCAAACGCTCGCGCCGAGCAGCCCGTTTGATTACACTTTTCTCGACCGCGCCTTTGCCGCGTTGTATCGCACCGAACAGAACGCCGGCCGCTTACTGGGCTTGTTTGCCGGGCTCGCCATTATGATTGCTTGCCTCGGCCTGCTCGGACTCGCTTCATTCACTGCGGAGCAACGCACCAAAGAAATTGGCGTGCGCAAAGTGTTGGGCGCCAGTGTTGTCGGCATTGTCGGCTTGCTTTCAAAAGATTTTGTCAAGCTCGTGTTCGTAGCTTTTTTTGTGGCTACGCCGCTCGCGTATTTCGTCATGAAGCACTGGCTGCAAGATTTCGCCTATCGCATCACCCTCAGTTCGTGGATATTCGCGCTCGCCGGCGGCATGGCATTGCTCATCGCGCTGCTTACGGTGAGCACGCAAGCAATCAAAGCAGCGCTGGCGAACCCGGTGGAGGCATTGCGATATGAGTGAAGCAAAAAAGAGAAATGCATAAAAACGAAAAATCGACAGTTTGACTTCTGACTCGGACCAAAGACTTCGAATTTTACTATGTTCAAAAACTATCTTAAAATTGCGCTACGCAATCTGCGCCGCCACAAAGGTTACACCTTTATCAACATCGCCGGACTGACCGTCGGGATGGCGTGTTGCGCAGTGATACTGTTGTTCATTTGGCAGGAGTTGCGCTATGACCGCTTTCATCAAAAGGCCGAGCGCATTTATCGCATGGCGATGAGCAACAATCACGACGGGAACACATATACCGGCGCGGTTATGGCCGCACCGATTGGGCCGGCGCTCGTGGCAGAATATCCGGAAATTCGCCAAGCCGTGCGTTTGCAAGCACCTTACAACAGCACGCCGATTAAATATCAAAATCAGCAATTTTACGAGAAAGAACTTTATTACGCCGATCCCAATATTTTTGCAGTTTTTGATTTCCCTCTGCAGCAGGGTGATGCCGCCACCGCGCTGCAACATCCCCAATCCGTGGTCTTAAGCCCGGACGCGGCGAAAAAATATTTTGGCGCAGAAAATCCGCTTGGCAAAATTTTGCAAATCGACCGTGGCGAACGTGAGTTTCAAGTCACCGGGGTTTTGCAGGCCATTCCACAAACTTCTCACGTGCGGCCGGATTTTCTTATTCCATTCAGCAATCTTCACCCGCGGCAACTATCCAATTGGTGGATGTTCAGTTATCCCACGTATGTTTTGTTGGATGAAAAAGCCTCCGCGCAGGCGGTGGCTGCCAAGCTTCCCGAATTTGTCAAAAAACATTATAGCAACGGCCCTCCCGGTTTCGCCGGACTCGCGTTGAGCATGCAACCACTCGTCGATATTCACCTGCGCTCGGATTTTAATAATGACACCGGCAAACTGAGTGCGATGTCCTACATTTATCTATTGGCGGCGCTTGCGGTTCTCATTGTCGCCATTGCCTGCATCAATTTCATGAACCTCGCCACCGCGCGCTCACAGCACCGCGCCCGCGAAGTCGGCGTGCGCAAAGTGATCGGCGGCAGGCGGCAACAACTCATTTTACAATTTCTCGCGGAGTCCATCGTTCTCGCCTGCTTCGCAGTTATTGGCGCCGCGGTGTTGATCGAATTCTTTCTGCCGGCATTCAATGCCTTGGCGCAAAAAAACCTCCAGATCGATTATACCGCGGATGGGTCGCTCGTTGCCGGATTCATTGCGCTGGCGCTTACGGTGGGCATCGCTGCCGGAAGCTATCCGGCGTTTTTTCTCTCCCGTTTTCAGCCGGTGGAGGTGTTAAAAGGCGGCACCCACCCAGGAACTTCCGGGGCGCGGCTGCGGCAACTGCTGGTGGTCGGCCAATTTGTGATTTCGATTGTGTTGCTGGTCTGCACTTTTATCGTGAATGATCAGCTTGAATTTATTCGCCATAAACGGCTCGGTTTTGATAAAGAGCAGGTTATTGTCGCAACGCTACGCGGTGAGCACGCGCAAAATAACTGGCCGGTTCTCAAAAACGAATTGCTGCGCCATCCGCAATTCCTTCAGGTGTCTGCTTCCTCCGCGGTACCCGCGGATAAAGGATATTGGATCACCGGCTCGCGCCGCGGCGATTCGGAAGAGCAGAAGGAGATTTATACGCATCAGATCGATTATGATTTCTTTGCAACACTCGATATTAAATTGGCGGCGGGCCGCTTGTTCGCGCCCGAATTTCCGAGCGATAGCACACAAGCTTTCATCTTGAATGAAGCTGCCGTTAAGGAGTTTGGCTGGGAATCCGCCGAAACCGCGATTGGCCAAAGCTTTGTATGGCTTGGCGCCGGTCCGGAGAATGCGAAAGCGGGAACCGTGGTCGGCGTGGTGAAAGATTTTCATTTCCGTCCGCTTTATGAAGAAATCGCGCCGGCGGTGTTTCATCTCATGCCGTGGGGAAGTGAGTGGTTTGTTGTTCGTGTGCGCCCCAATAGCATGGAACCGGCGCTGACCGTGCTCAAAACGCAATGGCAGGTGTTCGACCCTCAACATCCGCTCGAGTTTTCTTTCATGGACGAACGGGTCGAAGCACAATATGGCGCCGAAACACGCCTGCTGAAAATCTTCGGCATCTTTTCCGCGTTCGCCATTTTCATTTCCTGTCTTGGCCTATTCGGCTTGGCCTCATTCACAACCGAGCAGCGCACCAAAGAAATCGGCATTCGCAAAGTGCTGGGCGCTTCGGTGTCTAACATTATTTTAATGCTCTCCAGCGGCTTCACGCGGCTGGTGCTGATTTCAGTCGTCGTCGCCGCGCCGATTGCGTGGTGGGCGATGAATCAATGGTTGCAAAATTTTGCCTATCGTCAACCAATTGGCCCCGGCGTATTTATCTGGGCCGGCCTGCTGGCGTTGGGAATAGCGTGGCTCACTGTGAGCTATCAATCGCTCAAAGCCGCGCTGGCGAATCCGGTGGAGGCGTTGCGGTACGAGTGAAGCAAAAAAGATAAATTGATAAAATGAAAGTCCGCGCTTGGGTCTTTGATCTCGGACTTCGGACAAAAGACGTCGGACTTTTCCATGTTCAAAAACTATCTCAAAACCACACGCAGAAATGCAGGCAAGAACAACTCGAAGGCAGCCCGGTTCATTTTTAGACTCTTGGTTTGCGCGCTGGCGCCGGCGATAAGCTTAAATGCGCAGGAGAAGATCAGAAATTTTATTTTTTTCGACCGCGATCGCGAACGGATTCAGGACGCGCTTTTTCTGAACACGAAGAACATTGCCGGCGCGCAGTTGAAATATACCTGGAGGGAATTGGAGCCGGAACCAGACCAATACGATTTTGCAGCGCTGCGCCGCGATCTGGAGTACTTGAATCGCCACGGCAAAAAGCTTTTCGTGCAACTGCAAGAGGTCTCGTTTGACACCACGATTATCCACGTACCCGATTATATTTTAAAGGAGCCGCAATATCATGGCGGCGTGAATCTGCAATATGAGTTTGCCAACGACGAAGAGAGTGTTTTCACTCCGGCAGGTTGGGTGGCGCGGCGCTGGGATCCGGCCGTGGCGGAGCGGTTTCACAAATTGCTCCGGCAATTGGGCAAAGCGTTCGATGGAAAAATCGCGGGAATCAATTTGCCTGAAACTTCCGTGGATTTCGGCGAGAAAGGAAATCTTCATCCGCCCGGCTTCACTTTTGAGTCGTACAAAGACGCCGTTATCGCCAACATGAGAGTGCTCAAAGAGGCCTTCCCGAAATCCGTCGCGATGCAATATGTGAACTTCATGCCAGGGGAATTTTTGCCCTGGACCGACAAATCGTATTTGCGTGACGTCTTTGCCTATGCCAAAAAGATTGGCGTCGGCGTCGGCGGCCCCGACTTGCTCGTGTACAAAAAAAGTCAGATGAATAACAGCTACGGATTCATCAAAGATTGTTCCGGCATTGTTCCGACCGGAATTGCCGTCCAGGATGGAAACTACGAGCACGTCAATCCCCAAACCGGCAAACGGGTGACCGTTCCGCAAATCTACGAGTTTGGGAAAAACTATTTGGGACTGCGCTACATCTTTTGGTGTACGCAGGAGCCTTATTATTCGAAGGACGTGATTGCTTTTTTAAAAAACTATAGAGATTGAGGAACAGCACCATGCTCTCCACTTACTTCCGCCTCGCGTGGCGCAATCTGCTCGCGAACAAAACCGTGGCGCTCATCAATGTTTTCGGCCTTTCCATCGCCGTGGCTTGTTGTATCGCCGTGTTTCTCTTTTTGCAAAATTATTGGACGCTCGACAATTTTCATAAAAATGGCGAGCGCATTTTCATGGTGGAGTACGTCACCGAAACCGACGGCGAAAAACAAATCTGGGGCGATGCGCCGGCGCCCATTGCCACCGCGCTGGCCGCGGATTTTCCGCAAGTCGCGCGCGTCGCGCGAATGAAGCGCGAGGGTGTGAAGTTATTCAACAAAGAAAATGCTTTTAATGAAGTGCTTGTGTACGCGGACACGGGCTTTTTCGCAATGTTCACGTTTCCATTGCAATACGGCGATCCCGGTGCACTTGCCGATCCGAATGCCGTCATCCTGAGCGCTGACATGGCGAAAAAATATTTCGGCGAGGAAATGCCCATGGGCCGCACGCTCACGCTGGTAACCGACGATCAAGAACGCAAACAATTTATCGTGCAAGGCGTGGCCAAACCTTTTCCGAACAACATTGGTTTTGCGTTCAACCTTTTGGCTGGCTACCACTCCGTTCATAAAACGCTGAAGTCGCAGGATTGGAAATTCGGCACGAGCAACTGCGTTTTTGTACAACTGCGACAACCGGAAGACGCCACCTTGCTCACGCCGCAAATGTCGCGCTATCTGGCGCCGTTCAATGCCGGCAATCCCGAAGCGAATATCACTGCATTTGCGCTCGACAATTTGCGGAACCCGATGCCCGGCGCGTACGACGTCAACCGCCGCCCTGCGGAAGCGCCGCATCCTTTGCTCACGCTGATGTTCTCGCTCATCGCGCTGACGATGATGGCGCTGTCCTGCTTCAATTACGTGAACATCTCGCTTGGCGGCGTGTCGCGGCGATTGAAAGAAATCGGCATTCGCAAAGTCATGGGCGGCCAGCGCGAGCAGCTTATCGCGCAATTCATGTCGGAAAATCTGTTGCTCTGTTTTGTCGCGCTGCTGCTTGGGCTGATGATCACGGAGGCGTTTCTCGTGCCGCTGTTAAACGCGAACTTCGTGTTGAAAATCAAATTCTCTTTGATCGAGAACACTGGCCTGTGGTTGATGCTCGCGGGTTTGCTCGCGCTCACGGCGCTGGCGTCCGGCGCGTATCCTTCGCTCTATGTTTCATCGTTCAAGCCTGTGGCTATTTTCACCGGCAGGCTGAAATTTTCCGGCAAAAATTTTTTGCGCCGCGCTTTGTTGACCGCGCAGTTTGCGCTGGCGTTCCTGGCAGTGATCATAACCGTCATGCTGTTGACGACGATTCGCGTGTGGGAAAAACTCACGTGGGGCTATGATCCCGGCCAGACTTTAGTCGTGCAACTCAACGACAGCCAGCAATTTCCTTTGCTGCGCAATGAAATTTTGAAAAATTCCAACGTGCTTCGCGTTGCCGGTTCTGTGAATCACGTTGGGCAAGCCTGGCGTCCGGAGATCTTTCAAACCGGCGAAGCCAAACAAAAGGCGTCGCGCTACGATATCGGCGCCGATTATCCAGAAGCGCTCGGCTTGAATTTAGTCTCCGGACGTTTTTTCGATTTGAATCGCCGCGTCGAAGATGAAAACGCGGTGGTGGTCAACGAAACATTTTTACGCAAACAAGGCTGGACGGAAGCTCTTGGCAAGCAAGTGCGGATTGAGACGAAAGATTACACCATCGTGGGCGTCGTCGGCGATTTCAAACTTTTCGCCACCGGCGCCACGCGCCCAACGCTGTTCTTTCGCGCCGAAGAAAACACGTTCAGCAACCTCGTCGTGCGGTTCGCGCCCGGCAGCGGCAAACAAGTCGCCGCACAGATCGAACAGGATTGGCAGCGGCTTTTTCCCAACATGCCGGTCAATCGTTTTTTTCAGCACGAAGTTTTTGACGGCTTCTATCAGACTTTTCACAAGCTGTCGAAAAGTTTCGGCTATATCGCTGGACTCG
This sequence comes from uncultured Cytophagia bacterium, assembly GCA_964477305.1. Classification (GTDB taxonomy): domain Bacteria; phylum Zhuqueibacterota; class Zhuqueibacteria; order Zhuqueibacterales; family Zhuqueibacteraceae; genus Zhuqueibacter. The sequence goes on along the minus strand of CAYZFF010000013.1, from coordinate 8,659 downwards.
CGTTGGTGATTGCCTGCATGGGCTTGTACGGCTTGGCCGCGCAACATTTTGCCCGGCGCTTGAAAGAAGTCGGCGTGCGCAAAATGCTCGGCGCTACTGTCGCGCAAATTCTTTTGTTGATCAACCGCGAATTTATGATTTTACTTTTAGCCGCGGGCGCGTTTGCGACCGCGCTGAGTTTTATCGGCGTTCGCGTCTTGCTGCAAGAAGTAGAACGATATGTCGGAAATTATGCGCCCGGCCTCGGGCCGTTTTTGCTAGCCAATCTGTTGGTCTTCCTCACCGCCGCCATCGCCATCGGGCGGCAATCGTGGAACGTGACGAAAGTGAATCCCTCGGAGATGCTGCGTAACACCGAATGAGCGGAAGGCGAAGAGACCTCGTACAAAGCGGCGCCATGCGCCATACAAAGGAGAATCATGTTCAAGAATTACCTCATCACCGCTTTACGCAGCCTGTCACGGCGTAAAGGACATTCGTTTATCAACATTGCCGGCCTCACGTTCGGCTTGGCTTGTTGCTTGATCATTTTTCAGTACGTGGCTTTCGAATACAGCTTTGATGATTTCAATACCAACGCGGCACAGCTTTATCGCGTGAAACAAACGACAATCAGAGGCGGCGGTGCGCCGGAAATTGGGGCGTTGAGCGGTTATGCCATGGGTCCGGCTCTCGCGCAAAACGTGCCCGAAGTTGTCCGCTTCGCGCGGGTTCATCCGGACTATTCCGATCCCGTGATTGCGAATGCTGCAGAGCCGGAAAAAGTTTTCAAAGAAGAGCGCGTCTATTACGCCGATGCGGCACTTCTGCAAATGTTTTCTTATCCGCTGGTTTTGGGTGATCAAGCCCAAGCGCTCACCGCGCCGAACACGATCATCATTTCTGAGACGATGGCGCGGAAATATTTCGGCGATGAGAACCCTCTCGGCAAAGCGCTCAATGTGAATGGATGGATAGACGGCACTTTCAGTGTCAACGGTGTGTTTCGCGATGCGCCTGCCAATTCGCACTTGCAATTCGATTTTCTGCTTTCGATCCCTGATTTGCTGGAAAAGAGCGACTATAAAGACCCCAAACACGGCTGGACGTGGAGCAATTTTATTAACTATGTGCAGCTTCGTGGAGATGCAAAGGTCGCTGCGGTCGAGCAGAAATTTACGGATGTGCTCTTGCGCAACCGTGGCGAAGATTTCAAGCGCACGAACACGAAGGCGAGTTTGGGCGTGCAGCCTTTACGAGACATTCATCTCAATGATGCCGTGTTCGCGCCGAAAGCCGTGCAGGGAAGCCAGCGCACGGTGTATTTTTTCGTGGTCATCGCGTTCATCACGCTGGTGATCGCATTGGTGAATTATGTCAATCTCGCCACGGCGCGTTCGCTCGATCGCAGCCGTGAGGTCGGTGTGCGCAAAGTCGTTGGTGCGCAGCGCGGGCAACTCGTTTTGCAGTTTCTCCTGGAATCGGCGCTTACCAATTTCGCGGCATTCGTGTTTGCGCTTGTGTTGGCGGAAATCCTGCGGCCGTTCGTCAATCATCTCGCCGGCGTACAGCTCACAGAATGGGCGTGGGCGAATCCAACCTTGTGGACCGCGGCTCTCGCGATGTTTTTTGCTGGCACTTTGTTGGCCGGATTGTACCCGGCCTTTGCGCTTTCCTCGTTTAGGCCGGTAGCGGTGCTCAAAGCCAAGGCGGGCCCTACTTCAACACGCTTGTGGCTGCGGCAAGGACTTGTGGTGTTGCAGTTCGCCGCTTCAGTCGGGTTACTCGCGGGGACCGTTATTGTGTTTGCACAACTCGATCACATGCAAAACCTGGATCTCGGTATCAACCTGGAGCAAATTTTAACCGTGGCCGGGCCGCGTGTGCTCGCCGAAGGCACCGAGAGTGAGCAAGCCATTCAACGCTTGATCAACGAATTGCGGCAGGTTCCGGCTGTCCGGCAGATCGCCACTTCGAGTGCGCTGCCCGGCCGCGGATTCAATTGGTACTCCTCAAGTTTGCGCCGTGAGTCTGCTGATCCTTCCACCAATGTGCGAGGCGCGCTGGCATGGATCGATTCGAGCTTTGCCTCGCTGTACGGCCTTGAATTGATTGCCGGCAACGGGTTCGAAGGCATTTCATCAAGCACTCCCGAGGGCGTGCCGCGTCCGGTCATTCTTAATGAATCTGCAGTCAAGGCGGTGGGCTTCGATACGCCGACCGCGGCGCTGCAACAATTGATCAACATGGGCAGTTCGACGTTCAGAGTCGTTGGCGTGTTTAAAGATTTCAATTGGTCTTCGGCGCATGAACAGATCGAAAACGCGCTGTTCACGATTACACCAACCGGCGGCCAGCTTTCCATTAAGTTGAGCACGGAAAATTTACCGCAAACACTGGCGACCGTCGAGCGTATTTACCGCACGCTCTTTCCCGGTAATCCTTTTAATTTTAGCTTCGTGGATGAAAAGTTTGCGGAACAATATCGCAATGATCGGCGCTTTGCCGCGCTGTTCAGCGTCTTTGCCGGTCTGGCAATTTTGATCGCCTGTTTGGGCCTCTTCGGGTTGGCCTCTTTTGCGGCCCAGCAACGCACCAAAGAAATCGGCATCCGGAAAGTGCTCGGCGCTTCGGTGTCCGGCATCGTGGCGTTGCTCTCAAAAGAATTTGTCAAGCTGGTTTTGGCGGCTAATCTCATCGCGTGGCCGCTGACCTATGTCGTGATGAACAACTGGCTGCGTGATTTCGCGTATCGCATCGATATCGGTTGGTGGGTGTTCGCGCTCGCCGGCGCCATGGCGTTACTCATTGCGCTGCTGACCGTGAGCACGCAGGCCGTCAAAGCCGCGCTGGCGAATCCGGTTGAGGCGTTGCGGTACGAATAAAGCAAAAAAATCAAGAGACAAAAAACATTTCAGCACTTAACCTCGGGCCCAAGACGTCGGAATACACCACAAAAGGAACCAACATGAGCTTGAAAGAAATTTTGCAAAAGATAGTCGATAACGGCGATGCGATTTGGTTGAGCGATAAAGAGAAGGATTGGGAAGCAAGCGAATTGTTGAGCGGGCTTTCCGAGCGCACATTGAAAACGCCGGCGCATTTGCAACAAGGCATGTACATCGCCGAGATCAGCCCCGCCGGTTATCTTGGGCGGGTGATGTTTAAGGTGAAACAGAAAGCGTAGCGCACAGGGCAAAACGCATAGCGCAGCGAAAGCCTTACACTCTATACGCTTTGCGAAAATGGACTTCGGACACCGAACTAAAAACCTCGGACCTTACATGTTCAAAAACTACCTCCTTATCGCTGCCAGAAATTTGCGCAAGAATCTTGCGTATTCGTTCATCAATATTTTCGGCCTTGCGGTCGGCATGGCCTGTTGTGGCGTTATTTTGCTCTACATTCAAAGAGAAGTGAGTTATGATCGCTATCACCCCGATTACGCGCAGTTGTATCGTGTGGCGATTTGGAAAGACGCCACCGGCCTCAAACAGGGACAGGCCAGCGTGACATATGAACTGGCGAATGTGCTGCGCAAGGAATATCCCGAAGTCCTCGGGGCGGCACGGCTCTATCGCACCACGCAAACACCGGTGGTTAAGATTGATGATCGGCAATTTTCCGAGGAAAATTTTTATTTTGCCGACAGCACGATTTTTGACTTGTTCGCGCTGCCTTTATTAAAAGGCGAAGCCGCGACGGCGCTGACGCAACCCAATTCTATCGTGTTGAGTCGCGCGTTGGCCGAAAAATATTTTCGCAGTTTCGACGTGATTGGAAGAGTCATTGCTGTCAATCTTAACAATCGCGACCTTGATTTTAAAATCACCGGCGTGCTGGCGAACGCGCCGGAGAACACGCATTTTAAATACGAGGCGCTGCTCTCGTTTCATAATGTCGATCAAGCGACCAATTTCACGGATATTTTGAAGAGTTGGTTTGCCTACAGCTTCTGGACTTACGTGAAACTGCCGGCGGGCTATCCGCCGGCGGCGTTTGAAGCGAAGCTGCCTCAGGTTGTTAAGAAATATTTCCCGCCCACACGGCAAAATTCGCAACTCTTTTTGCAGCCGGTGACGGCGATTCACCTTACTTCCCAGCTCGAGGGTGAAATCGAAGGCAATAATAATATCATTTATATTTACATTTTTGCAGCCATCGCGTTGCTGGTGCTCGTTATTGCATGCATCAATTTTATGAACCTGACCACCGCGCGCTCGCTGCAACGCGCGAAAGAGGTCGGCATGCGCAAAGTGCTGGGCGCCTACCGCCTGCAACTCGTCAAGCAATTTCTCGCCGAAGCGATGCTCGTGAGCGGCGTGGCCGTGGTTTTGGGCATGGGATTGATCGAGCTGTTCCTCACGATTTTCAATAATCTTTCCACGATTCAACTGCACTTGAATTTGTTTGGCAACGGCCTGTGGGTGCTGGGCTTCATGGCATTGGGTTTGTTGGTCGGGCTGCTCTCCGGAATTTATCCGGCGTTTTTTCTTTCTGCGTTTCAGCCGAGCAAAACCTTGAAAGGCGTGTTTGCTAAAACCGCGGGAGCAAGATTGCGCAAAGGATTGGTGGTTGTTCAAATGGCGGTGACCGTTATGTTGCTCGTCGCGATCGCCACGATTTCGCAGCAATTACAATTTATCCACGACAAAAATCTCGGTTTTCAAAAAGAGCAAATGCTGCTCCTCAAATCTGCCGGCACGAAACTGGCGACTTCGCTGGCAAGTTTTGAAACTTTCAAAGGGCAGCTTTTGCAAACGTCCAACGTGCGCGGCGTCACGCGTATTTCCGCGCCGATGGGCAAGGGCTTCCCAATCCGCTCGCTCTTTTTTAAAGAAATTGTCGAAAGCGAAAAAGTTGCGGTGCCGTTCATTTTTGCCGGACATGATTTCGCCACGGTGTACAATCTCGAAATGGTTGCCGGCCGTGATTTTTCCAAAGCATTTTCCACTGACACGAATTTTGTTTATCTCGTTAATGAGTCGGCAGCGAAGCAATATGATTTAAACCCGGCTATTGGCCGCGTCATTGCCAGTGGGGATCGTAATCCGCAGCGCGGGCCGATCGTTGGCGTTGTCAAAGATTTTCATTTCGCGCCCCTGCACCAAAAAATCGAGCCGCTCGTCATCGGCCTGTTTAACGGCCCGTTGCAATATATTTCGGTCAAATTAACTTCCACGAATCTTTCCCAAACCGTCGGCCAAATTGAAAAACTGTGGGCGCAAATCGAGCCGGATCGCCCGCTGGAATTTTCTTTTCTCGACGATCAGCTTGATCAAGCGTATCGCTTTGAAGCACAGCTTGGAAAAATCGTGAGTTATTTTACCGCGCTCGCCATCTTCATCGCCTGTCTCGGCTTGTTCGGCATGGCGTCATTTGCCGCGGAACAGCGTACCAAAGAGATTGGCATCCGCAAAGTGTTGGGGGCTTCGGTGTCCGGCGTAATTGCGTTGCTGTCAAGAGATTTTGCGCGACTCGTTTTCTGGGGCTTTATGATCGCGGCGCCGCCGGCGTATTTGGCGATGAACCGTTGGCTGAATGATTTTGCTTATCGTATTGCGCTCGGCCCCGGCATCTTCCTCTTCGCCGGCCTTGCCGCCTTTGCCATTGCGTTGTTGACGGTGAGCTATCAATCGATTAAAGCGGCGTTGACCAATCCGATTGAGGCCCTTCGCTATGAATGAGACAACGAGATAAAATCCCGTTTCACGGGATGGAAGCATTGCGATACGATTGAAGCAAAAGGATAAATCAATAAAAAGGACAAATTCACCCGTTCGATAGCTGGCTTCGAACCTCGAACAAAAAACCTCGGAATTTCTATGTTTAAAAATTATCTCAAAATCGCGCTGCGCAATTTGCTGAAGTACAAAGGCTATTCTCTGATCAACATTCTGGGCTTGGCCGTCGGCATGGCAAGCTGCATTTTAATTTTGCTCTACGTGCACGATGAGTTGAGTTATGACCAGCATCATGAGAAGGCGGATCAGATTTATCGCGTCACGCGCGAGTGGTTTAACTCGGATGGCTCGCCGAATTTGCACCTCGGCCATGTCGCGCCGCCGATCGGCCCGCTGCTCAAAAACGATTTTCCGGATATTTTGCAAATGGCGCGAATCAGCGACGGCGGCAATCCCCTGCTCCGTTATCAAGACAAAGTTTTTCAGGAAGAACGCTTTTATTTTGCCGATCCCAACATTTTTGAAATTTTCACCCTGCCGTTGCTCCAGGGTGATCCCAGGAACGCGCTGACCGATCCCAACGGCGTTGTCATCACGCCGGCAATGGCGCAAAAATATTTCGGCAACGAAGAGCCGTTGGGCAAAGTGCTCAATTTCGACAATCAAGCCGATCTCAAAGTCACCGGTGTAATGCAGGAGATTCCAGCCAATGCACATTTTCATTTTGACTTTCTCGGTTCGATGAAATTGCCGGAACTGGTTTTCGGCGAACGGGAGTTTAAAAACTGGAGCAGCAATAACTACGCAACATATCTGCTGTTCCCGAAAGCTTATGCCACGGAAAATTTTATTAAAGCCGTTCCCGCCTTTATCGGTCGCCATCATCCTGACGGTGAGAAGGCGATTCCACAGACCACGCTGCACTTGCAACGCCTGACTGACATTCATCTGCATTCGCAGCTTGATTCCGAGCTTGAAGCGAATGGCAACATCGTTTATGTTTACATTTTTTCGGCCATCGCGTTTTTTCTGCTGCTGATCGCATGCATTAATTTTATGAATCTCGCGACGGCGCGCTCGGCCAATCGCGCCCGCGAAGTCGGCTTGCGCAAAGTTGTCGGCGCCGAACGGCAGCAATTAATCAAGCAATTTCTCGGCGAAACGATTGTGCTCGCGTTCATCGCGCTGTTGCTCGCCGTGGTTTTCGTTGAGCTGGCGCTGCCGAAATTCAATGCGTTTGCCGGTAAAGAATTGGCGCTGCGCTCGCAAGGCGCGCTGTTCATCTTCGGCACTTTGCTCGGCGTCGCGTTGTTCGTCGGCATCGTTGCCGGCAGCTATCCCGCTTTCTTCCTCTCACATTTTCAACCTGTTGCCGTTTTGAAGGGACAGAAAATCGGGTCAACTAAATCGCGCTTTCGCAGCATGCTGGTGGTTTTTCAATTTGCCATCTCGATTATTTTGATCGTCGGCATGGGCGTGGTTTATAATCAGCTCGAATATTGCCGTACCAAAAATCTCGGCTTGAATAAAGAGCAGATCGTCGTGCTGCCCGTCAATTCCGGCGCAGAGATTGCGCGCCGCTATCCTGATATGCGCAATCAACTTTTGCAGCATCCGCACGTCTCCGGCGTTGCCGCCTCGAAACGCGTGCCCTCGGGCCGTCTGCTGGATTCTTCGGGAGGCAAACTGCTCGACGGAGAAAAAAGCACGCCGCTGGAGTTCCGCATCGCCAACATTCGCGTCGATCATAACTTTATTCCAACCTACGGCATGCAAATGGCCGCCGGCCGAAATTTTTCAACGGAATTTCCCACCGATTCCACTGAAGCTTTTATTCTCAATGAAACCGCCGTTAAAAAAATCGGTTGGGCTTCGCCGGAAGCGGCGGTTGACAAGCCCTTCGAGTATGGTAGTCGCAAGGGCCGCATCATCGGGGTGGTGAAGGATTTCAATTATGAATCGCTGCACCAGCCGATCACGCCGATTGTCATGTTGATCGCGCCACAAAGCTTTAACAGCATCTCGGTAAAAATCCGCGCTGATCAACCTGCGGATATTGCCGCAACGCTGGAATTTCTCAAACAAAAATGGCAGGCCTATCGCCCGAATTTTCCGTTTCAATACTCTTTCCTCGATGAGCGCTACGAGCAGCTTTATCAAAGCGAGCATCGCCTCGGCCAGATTTTCGGCACGTTTTCCATGTTGGCGGTTTTTATTGCCTGCCTCGGCCTCTTCGGCCTCGCCTCGTACACCGCGGAGCAACGCACGAAGGAAATTGGCATTCGCAAAGTGCTTGGCGCCTCGGTGAGCAATATCGTTCTGCTGCTCTCCAAAGAATTTACCCGGCTGGTGATTTTGGCGACGCTGGTTTCATGGCCGCTGGCGTATTACGCGATGAGCCGCTGGCTCCAGGAGTTTGCGTATCGTATCAATCTCCACCAACAAAGCGGCACGTTTCTGCTCGCTGCGGCGTTGGCGCTTGCAATTGCATTGCTCACGGTATGCTTTCAAGCGATCAAAGCGGCGGTGAGTAACCCGATTAAAGCACTCAGGTACGAGTAGAACAAAAAAGTTAAGCAGATGAAAAAGCGGTTGCAATTCTTTTTTTGATTTTGACCTCAGACTTTAGACAAAAGACGTCGGACTATTATGCTCAAAAACTACTTGAAGATCGCGCTGCGCAATTTGTTGCGGCATCGACTGTTCACAACGATCAACGTCACCGGGCTGGCGCTGGGCGCGGCTTGTTGTGCGCTCATTGGTTTGTATATCCAACACGAGCTGAGTTACGACCGTTTTCATCGCGCGCCTGAAAATATTTTTCGGGTGATGGTGGAAAGCACCGGCGAAGCGGGGAAGTCTTTGAACTCGACCACGCCGCGCTTTCTCTCTACCGCGCTGGCTGAAGCGTTTCCGGAGATCGAGAGTGCGACCCAGTTTCGGTTGATGAACAAGACCATCGAGTATCAAAACAAAGAGTATCCGGAGACGCGCGT
>CAYZFF010000012.1:0-33948 GCA_964477305.1 uncultured Cytophagia bacterium | reverse complement strand
AAACCCCGGCTTAGGCATTCTTGTCCGACTTCCGACTTGATTTTGAAGCTGTAGTTTACTAATTTTATAAAGAAGTTAATACTGAATGATCAAGCAATCGTTGGTTCAAAGAAAAAATTAATTAAAACACCAGCATTGTTTCTGCATAAATAAGCAAGTTGACGTTGCCACGGACGGCATTTTTACCTATGGATTATTCCAACCCAATCGCAGATACCTCCTCGATTCAATCACCATCGGCTCCAAGTCACTCGGCAACTTATCATAACCAGAAGCGTTTATCATCGGCGCAAATTGTTGCGGCCATGAAGATTTCCGTTTATGAAGCATTTCCAGCGCAAATTTTTGTGACGCTGACCGGCGGGGTTTTTTTACCGGCTTTTGCGCTCGCTCTCGGTGCGAACAACCTTTATATCGGCGCGCTCGCCGCGATTCCCTTCTTTGCCAACCTGTTTCAGTTGGTCGGCGCCTACTTTGTCGAAAATCATTTTGATCGCAAACGTCTTTGCGTTGTGTCTTCCAGTTTGTCGCGAGTGCTGTGGGCGCCGGCGATTATTCTGACGCTGCTGGTATTTGCGCAAAACGCAACGATCATGCGAGGCGTTTTGTTGGTGTTGTTGATTCTGGTTTATGCGCTGCTCGCGCTTTCCGGAGTAGCCTGGCTGTCGTGGATGATGGACGTGGTTCCGGAGGGTATACGCGGGCGCTATTACGGTTTGCGTAACTCGGTCGTGAGCCTCGCCACGGTCCTAACCACGTTTGCCGGCGGCTGGTTTCTCGATCAACAGCACGGCAGCCGTATGGCATTTGGTGTTCTGTTTACTGTGGCCTCGCTTGCCGGCGTCATTTGTATGATGCTGTTGATTAAACAACCGGCGCCGCCGAAACATTTTTTGCCTCGCCACGAAAATTTTTTGCGTCTCTACCGTGAACCGTTCCAGCAGCCGAATTTTCGTCGCCTATTGCGCTTCGCACTATTATGGCAATTTGCTTTTAGTTTTGCCTCGCCGTTTTTTGTCGTCTATCTGTTGACCGAGTTGAAGGTCAGCTATGCCCTCGCCGCTTTTTATACGGTCATTCACGCCGGCTTTGAGTTCCTCGGCATGCGGGTTTGGGGGCATGTTTCCGACCGCACCGGCAACAAACCGGTGATCACCATTGCCGCCGTCGTTTACGGCGTGCTGCCGTGGATTTGGCTGCTGACCTTTAAAAATGCCTTCAGTTATTATTTCATGATTCCCTTGCTGCACATCGCCGGTGGATTTTTCTGGGCAGCTTATAATCTGTGTTCGATCAATTTGATGTTCCGGCTCGCGCCGCGCGAACGCAATTCGATTTACTTCGGCGCCTGGGCCGCGTGCAGCGGCTTGGCGGCCTGCGCCGGTTCGCTGCTTGGCGGCGCGCTCGGACGCTGGTCGGCGCTGCATCACGTTGATTTAATGCTGTTCTCCATGGCCGGACTAAAAATCGTTTTTCTTTTAACCGGCGTGCTCCGTTTTGCCGCCCTGTGGTTTTTGCGCCCGATCAAAGAAACGCCAGGCCTGCGCACGCGTCAGGCGCTCGAGCTTTTGCGTCAGGCACGTAACTGGCGGATAATGGTGAAAGAAAATGCCGCCGCATCTGCAAATTTGGAAGAAGAAAAATTTTGGCCGTTGTTTCGCCGGAAGAAAGTTGCTCGGCATTTGCCGATGACGTGAGACAGTAAATAGTCAGCTACAAAAGAAGCTGTCATTCCGCAAGAATCCTTTTTCATTTCAAGCACTGTGCTTGTTCCCCAAAGGATGCTTCCAGAATGACATATTGAAAGATGCCATTGTTGATCTGTTCACCTTAGAGTAGAATAGCACCCCGTGATCACCTACCTCGCCCTCGCGATTTTTGCGCTCACCTATCTCGTCATCGCTTCGCAAAAAATTCCCTTTTTGCATCTTGACCGCCCGAGCGGCGCCTTGGCCGGCGCGGTGTTGATGGTTATTGCCGGCGTACTCACGCTCGATGAAGCGTATCAGGCGATCAACTACGACACGATCACCCTGTTGCTCGGCATGATGATTCTCGTCGGCTATCTTCGCCTCGCCAGATTTTTTCGTTACCTCACTTATTTGTTGTTGAGCCGCTTGCATACGGGAACGCAATTGCTGGCCGGTATTATCGTTGCCAGCGGTTTGCTGTCGGCCATTTTTGTCAATGACACGATTTGTTTGATGATGACGCCGCTCGTCGTGCAGCTTTGCGACGAAACGAAGCTGGATTTGACGCCCTTTCTCATTGCGCTCGCGACCTCGTCCAATATTGGCAGCGTCATGACCCTCGTCGGCAATCCCCAGAATATGCTGGTAGGAATATATTCCGGCTGGAGCTATGGCGGCTTTTTCCTGCGCCTGCTGCCCATTGGACTGTTGGGCCTGTTATTAAATTTTGTTTTAATTTATTTCGTTTTCAAAAAGAATCTGGCCGGCAAAACGTGGGGCAAATCGCATTTAGCCGCACCGCGCGTGGATGTACGGCTTATGCGCAAAGGATTGTTGGTTTTGGTTGGTGCGATGCTGGGGTTTATATTTTCCGCTAAATTGGCGCTGGTCTCCATCGCTGCCGGCACCGCAATTATTCTTGTGGCGCGCAAACCTCCCACCCGCGCCTTTGCATACATTGACTGGGAATTGTTGCTGTTTTTTTGCGGTCTTTTTATCGTTGTTGCCGGCATTAACAAAGTCGGTATTGTTGAAAAAATGTTTGTCCCAATAAAAGCCTGGTTCGGCGTTTCGATCTGGCAACAACTGGGCGTCTTTTCAGCCGTCTCGATTTTGTTCTCGAATCTCGTTTCCAATGTGCCGTTCGTTCTTATTGCCGCGCATTGGATTGACGCCTTTGCTGAACCCCAAACCATGTGGCTGACATTGGCCATGGCCAGCACGTTCGCGGGCAACTTCACCATCGTCGGCTCCGTCGCCAATATGATCGTGATGGAACTCTCGCGTGAACATGTACGCCTGCCGTTTTGGACATTTTTTAAAATCGGCGCGCCGCTGACATTGTTATCGACTCTGCTCGGCATTATCATTTTAGGAATTTATGCCTTGATGCTTGATCCTTAATGCGTGATGCTGAATGTACGCTAAGCCTCAAGCGCCAAGCAACCCAGCAGCCAGAAAATCATTGCTTTTTTTAAAAAAAAATGACAGATTTTAGCTCAACTTAGAACTGCAACTTGGAGAGATGAGATTTTATGAACAAGCTACACGCGGAGCGCACCCAAGCCCTGCTCCAGCTTGTCCGTAGCGTTGGACAGGAGCATGTTTTACGCCACTGGGAAACGTTAACCGAAAAATCGCGGCACGCGCTTTTGCAGCAATTGGCTTCAATTGATTTTCCCTTGCTGGCGCGGTTGTATCGTGACTATATTCAAACCCAGCCGGCTGCGGCAAACGGCACTTTGGAGCCGGCGGAAATTGTGACGTTGGCGCATCAGCGCGCGCATCCGGCGGAGGCGCAAGCGATGCTGGCACGCGGTGAAGCCAAGTTGCGGGCGGGAAAAGTTGCGGCGCTATTGGTTGCCGGTGGGCAAGCCACCCGCTTGGGTTTTGCGAAGCCCAAGGGCGAATACCCCATCGGGCCGGTGAGCCGGAAAAGTTTGTTTCAGTTGCACACCGAAAAGTTGTTGGCGTTGTCACAACGTTATCGGGCCACGATTCCATGGTACATTATGACCAGCGACGCCAACGCCGGCGATACACGCGATTTTTTTGAACGGCATAAATTTTTTGGTTATGCTGCGGAAGATATTTTCTTTTTTGCACAGGAAATGGCGCCGGCGCTTGATGAAAATGGCAAGTTGATTCTCGATGCGGCTGATCATATTTTTATGAATCCCAATGGCCACGGCGGGACGTTATCGGCTTTGGCCAGTAGTGGCGCGCTCGCGGATATGCGCCGGCGCGGCATCGAAGAAGTGTTTTATTTTCAGGTCGACAATGTTTTATTGAAAATGTGTGACCCGCTTTTCCTGGGCTATCATCTCGCCGCCAGCGCCGAAATGAGTGCGAAAGTTTGCAGTAAGCGCGATCCCTATGAAAAAGTTGGCGTGATTGGCAAAGTGCGGGAAAATGGAAAGAGCCGCCTGCAGGTGATTGAATACAGCGACATGAGCAACGCCGATAAAGAAGCGCGTCATGCTGACGGCACACTTAAATACAACGCCGGCAGTATTGCGATCCATCTTTTTAAAACGGATTTCATCGAACGCGAAGTGCGGGATGGCATGAAATTGCCGTGGCATGTGGCGCACAAGCAAATTCCTTATCTCGATGAGAACGGCGAATTGGTGCAACCGGCCAAGCCCAATGGCTATAAATTTGAGATGTTTGTTTTTGATGCCCTCAGCGACGCCGCCAATGTTGTCGTACTCGAAGTGGAACGGCGCGAAGAATTTAGCCCCGTGAAAAATGCGACTGGCGAAGATTCGCCGCAAACCGCACAAGCGGACTGGTGCGCGTTGCATGCGGAGTGGTTGACCCAGGCGGGTATCGCCGTTGCGCGTGATGCGGCCGGCCGGCCGGCCGCGCGTGTCGAAGTTAGCCCACTTTTCGCGCTGGATGCGGATGAATTGCGGCGTAAAGTGCCCTCGAGTTTGCGGGTACAAAATGACTTGTATTTGCAGTCTTAAAGAAAATTACCTCAATGTTATATTGTTATTGCTTCGAGCCTGACGGCAAGCTGAAAACCGTGAGTGATCCGGCCGGCGTGCGTCAGGCTTATCAAGACGGCACACTGTATTGGGTTGATCTCGAAAACCCCACCGAAAGTGAAGAAGAAATTCTCTGGGAAATTTTCAATTTTCATCAGCTTGCTATTGAAGATTGTATCGCCACGCATCATTATCCCAAGATCGATGATTATGGCGATTATCTCTACCTGATCGTGCATGCCGTGGATTATAATAAAAAAGACGGGGTCTTTCGCACCACCGAACTGGATATTTTTCTTACGGCGCAATTCGTGCTTACCTTTCATTATCAATCGTTGCGCGCGACCACGCAGCGCCGCCTGCGTTTGCAGGAAGGGGTGGTCTCTCCGGATCGCCGGCCCGCCATGTTGTTGCATCAAATCCTCGACACGCTGATTCATAATTATACCCCGGCGATGGAAGATTTTGAAAAGCGCATCAGCAATATCGAAGAAATTATTATCAAAAAGCCCGATCCCCGCGTGCTCGATCGGATTTTCCAATTTAAAAAAGAAGTGCTCAATCTCAAGCGTATCGTTGGACCGCAGCGGGAAGTGATCAACCGGCTCGGCCGCGGCGAATTTCGTTTGATCCCCGCTGAACTGCGCGCGTATTATCGCGACGTGTTTGATGAAATCTCGCGTTTTGCGGAAATGGCGGAAGGCCATCGCGACGTCATCATGATGGCGCTGGATGCGTACCTGTCGGCAACGTCGAATCGCCTCAATGAAGTCATGCGCGCGCTGACGTTGATCTCGACGATCTTCCTGCCGCTCACGTTTATCACCGGGCTGTTTGGGATGAATTTTGAACGCATTCCCGGCGCCGAACATCCGCTCGGATTTTACGCCACCATCGTCATGTCATTTTTAATTGGCATTGGCATGTACTTGTATTTCAAATTTAAGAAGTGGGTGTAATGATGGATAAAAAACGCGTCATCGAAATTCTCGAAGAAATCGGCACATTGCTCGAGTTCAAAGGGGAAAATCCGTTCAAGACCCGTGCGTATAGCAATGCGGCGCGCGCGCTGGAGGGAACGACGGACGATCTTGCCGAGTTGGTGGCCAACAAGCGCTTGCGCGAGATCAAAGGTGTCGGCGAAGCGATTTCGGAAAAGATCACCGATTTGGTGACCACCGGCAAGCTGAAATATTACGACGACCTGCGCGCCGAATTTCCTGCGGGCTTGCTGGATTTGCTGCGCATTCCCGGTCTCGGCCCGAAGAAAGCGAAGAAGCTGTATGATGAATTAGATATCACTTCCATCGACGCGCTCGAAAAAGCCTGCCAGGAAAATCAACTCGTCGATCTCGAAGGGTTCGGCAAAAAGAGCCAGGAAAAATTTTTAGACGGCATTCGGCAGGTGCGCGAATTTTCCGCGCGGCATTTGTTTCATCATGCCGTCGAAGTGGCGATGCCATTATTTGAAGTGGTGCGTAAACACCCGAAAGTCATTCGCGCGGAATTGGCCGGCAGCTTGCGCCGTTGCAAAGAAACCATTAAAGATATCGACATCGTTGCGAGCTGCAAAGATGCCGACCGGCCGGCGATCATGAAGGCGTTTACGAGTTTTCCCGGTGTGCGCCATATCATCGCCCAGGGCGAAACGAAGAGCAGCGTGCTTTTGGAGAAAGGCGTTCCGGCGGATTTGCGGTTGTTGGGTGATCTCGAGTACCCATATTTGTTGCATCATTCGACCGGCTCGGCGGAGCACAATGTCGCGATGCGCGGGCTTGCGCTCAAACGCGGCATCAAAATGAGCGACTACGGTTTGTTCAAAGGCGAAAAACTGATTCGCTGCAAAGACGAAACGGAAATTTTTGCGGCGCTGGGCATGAGTTACGTGCCGCCGGAAATGCGCGAGAATATGGGCGAGATCGAAGCCGCGCTGAAGGATGAAATTCCCGCATTGATTGAAAAAGAAGATTTGCGCGGCGTATTGCATTGCCATTCCACCCACAGCGACGGCGCGAACAGCCTGCGCGAAATGGCGGAAGCGAGCAAAAAACTCGGCTTCGAGTATTTGGGCCTCTGCGATCACAGCATGTCGGTGGCGTACGCCCACGGCCTGACGCCGGAACGCGTCAAGATCCAGCAAAAAGAAATCGATAAGCTCAATGCGGAAATGAAGGGGTTTCGTATTTTTAAGGGCACGGAATGCGATATTCTGCCCAATGGCAAACTGGATTATCCCGAAAAAGTTTTAGAGAGTTTTGATTTCGTCGTGGCCTCGATTCACAGCGCGATGAGCATGACGGAGGAGAAGGCGACGGCCCGTTTGATCAAAGCCATGGAGCATCCGGCGGTGCGCATTCTCGGCCATCCGACCGGACGGCTTTTGCTGGGCCGCGACGGCTATCCCATCAATCATCGTAAAGTCATCGACGCCGCGGCTGCACTTGGCGTGTGCATCGAAATCAACGCCAGTCCGTACCGTTTCGATCTGGATTGGCGGCACTGCAAATATGCGCGCGACAAAGGCGTGCTCATCAGCATCAATCCCGATGCGCATTCGATTGCCGGACTCGCCGACACCTTTTTGGGTATTGGCATCGCGCGCAAAGGCTGGCTGCGCAAAGGCGATGTGCTGAATACGAAATCGACGAAGGAAATTGAGAAGTGGTTCGCGAAAAAGCGGGCGTAACATTTTTCCACCTTGCGAAAAACTTTCAAAAAAACTTATCAGCTTTTCACCAGTGATCTCTCGCGCGCTGATCTCGAACGCTTGGTAAAAGTCGAAGCCCGCGGCATGTACACGTTTTATTCGCGCCAAATGCAAAAACCGGCGCTCGAGAGAAAAAGGTGGAAGCGCGCGCTGGTTTTTACCCGCGATCTTTTCGTCACGTTTTTGTTGAAATTGACGCCGGCGCGCCGGCTGCTTTATGCGCTGGGCTTATTTCTATTTGCCCTGGCGTTGATTAATAAGAATTGGTGGGATACCGTTTATGCTTTTGTGATTTTTAATTTTCTGTTGGCGCTGGAATTGGCGGACAAACTCATTGCGAAAGATGAGTTGGAAGTCGCGCGCGAGATTCAATTGAGTTTATTGCCGGGACAATCCGCGCCCATTAATGGCTTTGAAATGGCGGCTTTCAGCGATGCCGCCAAGAGTGTCGGGGGTGATTACTATGATTGCATCACGCTTGCCGACGACAGCGCGCTGGTGGCGATTGGCGATGTTTCCGGCAAAGGCATTTCGGCGGCGCTGTACATGGTGAAAGTGCAAACCCTGTTGCAAATGTTCGCCCGCGAATCTGCCGAGCCGTGCGTGTTGTTGGATCGCCTCAACGAGCAGCTTTATCGCAACTTGCGGCGGAATTATTTCCTCACTCTCGCGTTGCTGCGTTTGCATCCTGACGGCACCATTGCGCTTTGCCGCGCCGGTCACACGCCAATTTTGATTTATAACAGCGAAAAAAAACATTGCGAATGGCTGGAGCCGAAAGGCCTGGCCATCGGCCTGGAAAATAGCGAGCGTTTTCGCAGTCACCTTGAATTATCCCACCGCCAGTTAAAACCCGGCGATATTATGCTGCTGTTCACCGACGGCGTCATTGAAACCGCCGACGCTCGGCTGCACGAATTCGGCGAGAGCCGGCTCGCGCAAATACTATCCCGCAATTCTCACGCGACAGCGGAGGCGGTAAAGGCGGTTTTGATCCATGAGCTGAGTATCTTTCGCGCCGGCGCGGAACTGCGTGACGACACGACTTTTGTGGTGATCAAAAAAAAGTGAATTTGATCCTCGCCCGTAAATTTTTTACCATGAACTCCTGAAATGAGGCTAAAAGGCACTTAAACACCAAGGCACGAAAAAGCAAAAAATCTTCCAGACTTTTTTGAGACGGGGCTGATCTATTTCCTCCAACTGTCACATCAATTATCCAATTTTTCCTTTTATAAAAAAAGACCGGTTGTCCGCAAGCGAAACACTGTCCGCATTTTCGGTTGTGAGTTGTACATTTCCGAATTGAAGTCAAGCGCGCAAGCTCTACGCACCTTGTTTTTACTGCGTAAGATCATTGCGGGCGCATTTTGGCACTGGCATGGCATTTGTATAAAAGCGAAAAGTCAGTTCTATAAAATCCTTAATTCGGCCGCCCCGCTTTGTTCATTGCCTTGGACAAATGCAAAAGCGGTGTGAGAGCTTTCTATGACATGGAGCATGCATCGTGAGAATTTCATCCGTCACTCACACGTTACGGGAGCGGGTCTACATCAAATCGCAGACCCCGATTGCGCGGAGCTTGGCGGCTTCGCGCAACTGGCTGGCACGAGGGTTCGTTTTTGGAGCATACATTTTTTTGTTGTTTAGCGTTTCTCCGGCTTGGGCGCAAAGCCGCAAAGTGAGCACGACCACGGGCATCAATGCGCCGGCTAAGTTTGAAGATACGTTTGATGGCGGCAGCACGACGTTGAGCACGAATTGGGCCGCGCATCCCGCTTACAAGATCAAAGTCAAAACGGTTGGCGCACAAAAACCAGGGCAGGTTTACAACAGCTCTTCCGGCGATTATTTCGACGGTTTTCTCGCCATGCCCAAGGCTAGCGTCATCACCAATCCCAACATTGTCAAAATTGTTTTCGGCGATAATTCCGATGCACTCGGACGCGCGTTCAGCGGCATTGCCATGCTGATGAACAAAGCGGACACCACCGGCAACGGTTACCTGATTTTCCACAATGCCAATGGCGACGTGAATCGGGTCCGGTTGTATAAAATTATCGGCGGCAAAGTGGCCGCGTCCGATGAAATCGAATCGGTTGACGCCGCGCTGCCGGCGCCGGAAGTCGGCAAAGATACGTTGGGCGTGGAATTTACCACGGATGAAAGCGGCCATCATTTTATCGTGACCATCAATGGCGTGGAAGACGCCGTGTTGACCGATCCGGATAAATTTCGCAGCATCACGCCCAGTTCAACGTATTTTGGCGGGATCATGATCAATGGGAACACGAACAACGGCATTGATTATTTCTACTCAGCGCGCACGATTGATAACGTCGCGCCGCGCGCCGTGACGGATTTGGCGGTGACCACGGTTTCCGCTTCCGCAATTACATTAAAATGGAAAGCGCCGGGCGACGATGGCGGGCAGGGCACGGCCGACAAATATGATATTCGCTATTCGGCCTCTCCTATTAATGATGGCAATTTTAGCAGCGCCACCCCAGTCGCAAACGCGCCGAAACCGGCAGCCGCCAATGCCACGCAAACCGTGACGGTTGGCAATTTGAGCAGCAGCACGACATATTATTTTGCGCTGACCGCGACGGATTTGGCCGGCAACACTTCGGAATTGTCCAATGTGGTTTCCAGTGCAACCACGACGGTGAGTGTGGTGACGGATGATTTTAATCGCGCCGGCCCCGCGCTGGGCACGCAGTGGAAAGCCGATCCGAGCATCAAGATTGTAGAAAACACCGCGCAAAACACGGCGACCACGGGTGATTTTCGCCTTGCGATTTTCGACGCCGTGAAAAACCCCACAGAAGCTTCGCTGAAATGGGGGCCAAAGTCGACGCCGCTGGGGCATCAATTCAGCGGCCTGATTGTCATGGCCACTGGAACCGGCGGTGGGACCACCAGCAACGGTTACTTCATTCAATATAACCAGCCGGACAGCACGATGGTTTTGTGGCATGTGGTCAACGGCAAAATCGCGCTGGATGAAGGCGCCATTGATGAAGGCCAGTCTTTTGTGAAACGCCCGCCGGCCGCTTCGGTGATGAAAGTTGAAATTACCAGTGAGGCGACCGGCCACACGTTTACGATTTATATCAACGACCAGCTCGCGCGTATTTTGAAAGATCCGGACAAACGCGAGGGCAACAGCGGGACGTTGTTTGCCGGGTTTATGTTGGATCGCGATCTCGGCGCGGAAAATGCCATCGACTCGTTCAGCGCCTCGACGCCAGTGGGGCGTCCGAAAAAGCTGGAAGTTTTTGACGGCAATAATCAAATCGGTTCGATTGATTCGCCGTTGGCAAATCCGCTTGCGGTGCTGGTGAGCGACAGTCTCGGCAATCCCGTGCCGAATGTGCCGATTACGTTTGAACCCAGCGCGGCCAGCGAGGCGAAGATCAGCAGTCCGCCGATTCTCGACGGCAACATTCGCCTCGAAGCCGAGCAGGGCAATTTTAATGCGCCGATGGAAGTGCGCAACGATCCGAACGCCTCCGGCGGCAAGTATATTGTTTATCCGCTCGGCATACCCGGCGATGCGGCTGATACGATCTCCGTCGATATCACGCAGGCGGGGACTTACTACATGTGGGTGCGCAGCCGGCAGAATTCCGACCGGGATCGCTGGGAAGTTTTTGTTGATGATTCACCGATACCGATTCTGTATGACGTTTTTAAAGGCAACTCCGTCCCCGGTTGGAATTGGGAATTGTTAGCCGATCGTGGCGCCGGTTCCGTTGAAGAACCGGAAATCAATCCGGTGACGTTCAATTGGACGCCGGGAAAACACAAAATTGTTTTCCATGTTTTATTTGAAGAGTTGGGTTTAGACAAAATCATTCTCACCACGAATCCGGCATTTGTTCCCAGCGGCCGTGAGGAGACCGGCTTTCTCTCGGATAAAAACGGGGTAGCGCGCGCCGTGGTGGTGTTGGGACCAAAGTCGGGCACGTTTACCGCGCAGGCGAAATACAATAATTTGACGCCGGCCAGCTTTACATTTTCTGCAACCGGCGGCAAAGCCACGAAGATTGAAAAGACCAGCGGCGATGCGCAAACCGGCTCCGCGGGCCAGCAACTGCCGCAGCCGTTTGTGGTTACGGTGCGTGATGCGAGAAACAATCTTGTCGGCGGCTATGCTGTTGATTGGGTGGTGACGGATGGCAACGGCAAGTTGAGTGCCTATCGCAGCACCACGGATTTGAACGGCAAGGCGCAAACTTTCTTAACGCTCGGCAACCAATCGCCGACGAATAAAGTGGAAGCACGCGTGGCGTTGACCGGCACGCTGCCGTCATTTACCGCAACGACGATTTCCGGCCTCGTAAAATCGGCGAGTATTGTCGGCGGCGGCAACGGCCAAACCGCGACGGTGCGCACAGCGTTGCCCAATCCGATTCTCGTTAAAGTTTCGGATGCCAGCGGCGGCGCCGTAGCGAATTATCCGGTGGAATTTGTCGTGACTCGCGGCGGCGGCTCCTCGAATGCGTCGAACCGCGTTGCCAATCCGGGCTTTGAAACGTTCATCACCGGCACGACGAATCCGGCAAGCTGGACGCTGGACGGCGCTCCCAGCGCCGCGGAAGTGCAAGTCTCCACAACCGGACCGAAATCCGGCACGCGCAGTTTGAGTGTCAATTCAATCCGCACCGGCGTCGGCGTTTCGCAGAATATAAATTATCTCGCGAACACCGGTTACACCTTGTCCTTCTATGCGAAGGTGACGAGCGGCGCCGCGCGCTTGACGTGGCAAATGTCGCCGGATCAAGTCATTGACCTCACCCAGGCCAGCACCAAAGGCAATTGGCAGTTTTTCACGCTTTATGTCAATAGTCCGGCCGCGGGCACTCGCAGCTTGTCTTTTAAAACCGTGGTGAGCGGCACGTTTTTAATCGACGATATTAGAATTTTGCCGAACACCGGCGGCAACGGCCAGGCGGCAATTGCCTGGACGATGGGCGACACTGCTGCCGTTACGCAACAAGGGCAAGCTGTGATTCTTGATGGCGCTAATGCAAATTTAATCGGCTCGCCGCTGAAAGTTTCAGCTTCGGCCAAAGCGGGCGCTGTCGCGAAACTCATTAAATCGAGTGGAGATAATCAGGCGGGCGCCGCGAACCAGCCGCTGCTGGTGCCATTCACTGTGAAAGCCGCAGATGTTACCGGCATCAACGGTGTGGCAGCGGTCAATGTGAAATTCGAAGTTATTGCCGGCGGCGGCAAGCTTCCCGGAAATGTGACGACGTTTACAGCGCCTACAAATGCGCTCGGACTCGCGCAAGCGGTTTTGACGCTCGGAGCACAATCCGGCGCGACGAATCGCGTGAAAGTTTCCGCGACCGGTGTGGCGAAAGCAGATACCTTCACGGCCGTCGCCGCGATCCCGGCGCGCATGACCAAAGGCCCGTCGACACCACCAACGACCGGTTCCGCCGGCAGAAGAATGACGGCGCCCATCGTCGCACGCGTCTTTGATGCCAGCGGCAAAATTATCGCCGGTTTTCCGGTGACCTTTACGGTAAAAGAAGGCGGCGGCACGATCAACGGCGGCGCGACCGCAATCATTCCGACCGATCTCAATGGCGATGCGAAAGCCTTTCCGATGCTCGGCCCCGTGCCGGGCAGCCGCAATCGCTTTGAAGCCGCGGTGCTGCACAACAATCAAAACGTCACCAACTCGCCGCAGAGTTATACCGTGCGCGCGGTTGGTTTGAAAACCATCAGTCTCGTTTCCGGCGACAATCAACCCGGCGGCGTGGTCAGTTCGCCGCTGCCGCAACCGTTGAAGGTGAAGATTGCGGATTCGCTCAATGCCGGCATCAAAGATCAAAATGTGATTTTCACCGTCACACTCGGCGGCGGCACAGTGAACAATGCCAGCGCCACCACGGCGAAAACCGATACCGCCGGCGTTGCCAGTGTCACCTGGATTTTGGGGCCGACGCCGGGCACGAGCAACAATAAAGTGCAGGCCACGGCGAATCAAGTGTTGGTTGGCGCGCCGGTTACGTTTCAAGCGAGCGCCGTCGCCGGAGTGCCGAAAAATTTAAGGAAAGTTTCGCGTGACAGCATCTCCAGCGTCGTGAGCAGCACGTTGCCATTGACCGTGAAAGTAACCGATCTCGGCGGCAACGCCAAGTCCGGCGTGAATGTCACTTTCACCATCAAATCCGGCGGTGGCAAAATCAACGGCGTTGCGACGACGATTGTGACGACACAAAACAACGGGCAGGCAACGGCAACGTTGACGCTCGGCTCCACCGCAGGCGCGTTCAATAACGTGGTGGAAGCAAAAGCCACTTTTAATAACGCGGATTTAACCGGTTCACCGCTGACGTTTCGGATCACCGGCACCTCCAGCAAAGCGTTTAAACTGGCGTTGCCGCTCAACCAACGGCAAACCGGAAAGGCCGGCGAAGTGTTGGCCAAGCCGATTCGCGTTAAAGTCGAGGATAAGGATCGCAACGGCGTCGCTAATCACCCGGTGGTGTTTAGAATCATTCGGGGCGACGGAACTCTTACCGGCAATAAAACCGAGGTTATTGCTTCCACGGATGCCAGCGGTTACGCGCAAGCGAATTGGTCTCTCGGCCCGGTGACGAAACCGGATAGCCAAATCGTCCATGCCACTTCCACCGACGGGGTGAATAATTTGCAAGGCGTGCCGATGAAATTTGTTGCGTCTGCTGATCCCGGGCCTCCAAGTTCGGAAACTTCTTTCGTGCAGGCCACGCCGGCGACTTTACCGGCAGACGGCACGACGCGCAGCCAGATCACAATTTTCGTGCGTGATCGTTTCGGCAACGCCATTAAAAGTGCGCCGGTCACCATCGATGTCACCGGCGACGGCGTGCGCGTTAATCAACCGGCGACACCGACGGATCAAAGCGGTATCGCCGAAGGCAGCATTACCGCCACGCGCGCGGAAAGCAAAACCGTCACCGCGAAAGTGATTAGCTCGCCACCAATCACCATTACGCGCGGCGCGACGGTTCGTGTTACCCCGCTCAATGCGCAATCGTTAATTCAAGGCGATGGCAACGGCCAGATCGGCAACATCAACACGGCGTTGCTGCGGCCGCTCGGGGTTAAAGCCGGCGATCGCAACGGGAATGGCGTGCCGAATTTTGAAGTGAAATTTAAAGTTGAGCGCGGCAACGGTAAATTGGCCGACCCGCTGACGAGCCAGCTTTTTGACTCGTTGCGCGTGCGGACAAATGAAGAGGGCGTGGCGCAAGTGCGTTATATTTGCGGCTCCAGCACGGGTGAAAATCATATTCGCGTGAGCGCCGCCGGTTTGCTCAATTCACCGTTGTTATATTTGGCCTCGGTGCAAAATTTTCCGGCTGCCAAAGTCGAGATGATCGACGGCAGCAATGGGCAGGCGGGTACAGTCGGCGACTTTTTGCGCAATGCGGTCGGCCTCCGGGTGTTGGATAATGGTGATCGCCCCGTTTCAGCGGTGCCGGTGCGCTTCGGCATTTCGCTTGGCGGCGGCGTGGTCAACGAGCAGACCAACGCGACGGTCAATACTGATGTTTTTGGTGAAGCCAAAGTGAGCTGGCGTCTCGGCCCGGAAGCGGGCTTGAATGTGTTGCGGGCAGACGCCTCGGGGCTGGCCAACTCGCCGATTGATTTTGAAGCACAGGCGAACCCCGATCGTGCGACGGCGTTGCGTTCTTTAACGGACCACAACACGGTGAGCGGCAAAGTCAACGGCCTGTCGGAGACGATTATTGTTCAAACAACAGACCCACTCGGCAACGGCGTGCAAAGTATCGCCGTCATTTTTGAAATCATCGAAGGCGCCGGATCGCTCACCGATAGTTACGTGTTGAGCGGCGAAAACGGTTATGCGCCGGTGCGTGTGCGGTTTGGCACCAAAAGCGGTTGGGTCAAAGTGCGCGCCTCGGCGGAAGGTCTTGCCAATTCACCGATGGTTTTCATGGCGTATGCGGAGCCGCAAAGCGCGGTGCGCATGACGGCGGTAGCGCGCACGAACAATCAAACCGGCACCAAAGGCAAGCTGGTTAATTTTCCGCTGCAAGCGCAATTATTCGACAATTTGAACAACCCCGTAGCAGGGGTGCAGGTGCAATTCGTGGTCACCGGCGGCAGCGGCAATTTTAGCGGCAACGGATTTTTTAATGCGATTTCCGATTCACTGGGCATCGCTTCCGCGCCGTGGACACTGGGTGGCCAATCCGGCCCGAACACGGCGAAAGCCAACAAAACCGGGCTTGTCGGCTCGCCGGTGGTGTTTAATGCCACCGCGGTTGATAATAATCTGCCGATCATTCTCGACGTGCCCGACGTGCAGGCCATTGAGAATGAAGTCATCAGCTTCAACGTGAGCGCCGGCGATCTCGACGGCGACGCGGTCTCGTACGAGGCGCGCAATCTGCCCTCGGGTGCTTCTTTCGATGCGTTCACGCGCCGCTTCACGTGGCAAACCGATTTGAACAGTGCCGGCCGCCACGAACCGAGTTTCATCGCGCGCGACAGCAAAGGCGGTTCCGATGAAGAAATCGTCGTGCTCAATATTGCCAACCGCAATCGGCCGCCGTTTGTCAATAAAACGGTGCCAACGTTACGCGCCGGTGCCGTTGCCGACACCGTGATTAGAAATCCGGGCAATGGCGGAACCTTCACGATGCGAATTTTTGCCACGGATCCAGACGGCGATCTCTTGAGCTACCGGTGGTACCGCGACGGCGTCTTCACCGGGAGCATTGAAAGCACGTACGATTTTACATACAGCGCCGTGTCGCAAACTATGTTTGCCAGCATCAGCTTGCTTATTCTCGATAAACAAGATACACTGCGCACGACCTGGATGATCAAAGTGCCTGTGGAATTGTCGAGCTTCAGCGCTGCGATGGTGGAAGGCCAGCGCGTGTTGCTGAATTGGAAAACCGCCAGCGAGCAAAACAATATCGGCTTCAATGTTTTGCGCAGCCGCACCGAGTCCGGCAAATATGAACAGATCAACGCGCAATTGATTCCGCCGCGTCTCGATGGCGATTATGAATTTGCCGATGCGACTGTCGATGCCGGCAGCAAGTATTTCTACAAATTGCAAAGCCTGGATCGCGACGGCCAAATGCAA
Organism: uncultured Cytophagia bacterium; assembly: GCA_964477305.1. Classification (GTDB taxonomy): domain Bacteria; phylum Zhuqueibacterota; class Zhuqueibacteria; order Zhuqueibacterales; family Zhuqueibacteraceae; genus Zhuqueibacter. The sequence goes on along the minus strand of CAYZFF010000012.1, from coordinate 17,427 downwards.
CTGCACGGCCCGATTCAAATCACCATCGCGCTGCCGCAACAATACGTGTTGGAGCAGAATTACCCCAACCCGTTTAATCCCAGCACGCACATTCGTTTTGAATTGCCGAAAGCCGCAATCGTAACGTTGTCGATTTACAACAGTCTCGGCCAGGAAGTGCGGCGTCTGGTGAGCGCGCAGAAACCCGCGGGCTACCACACCATCGTGTGGAACGGCAAAGATCAACAAGGGCGTCCGGCGCCCTCAGGCATTTATCACTATCGCCTGCAAGCCGGTGATTTTATCGCCACGAAGAAGATGTTGCTGGCGAAATGAAAGCCGGTATTCAGTTTGTTCAGTATTCAGTGTTCAGTAACAACTGAATACTGAACACTGGCCACTGAACACTGACACAAGGGCGCCGAAAGGATTCGGAATTCGGTGATTGGCTGAAGGGATGCACTGGAGCGAAGGAAGAGTAAAGTCGGATTTGGGCAAAAGCATTTTGAAAATTTAGAAAACCGTTGCGCCCAAATCTGACTTCGCTCACACTTTTCTCCGCATCCCTTCTTTTTTGGCTACACCCGCCTCAGACACCTCAGGGACACCTCTTTTTTCCGCTGCGCTGTTCAGTGTTGGAACATTGTTTTTTGTTGAACACGGACACACCGTCATTGCGGTGCGGCAGCTTTGCGGATTAGTTGAATAACTCTTTGTTTGTGCGTTATAAAATTTGCGCCAACGGTTTTGCGCAAGCGGCATATCGTTTGCGTAATACCCGGCGTTCGTTTTATTCGTTGTCGCCGTGATTGGGGACAGAACTGTAAAATTTGGCCGCTGTGAGAGAGAGTCACTGTTTAACCAACGTGATTCGTTCGGCTGCGCCCGCAGGGGCGAGGCCCGCAGGGTTGCTCGGAGAGCCACCCACATGAACTGCATCCATTTGAAGGCTCCTATGAGAAAGCATTCGTTACGTCATCGTCTGGCGTTGTTTGGCCAGTTGCTGGTTGCCAGTTGCCTATTGTCATTTAGCGCAGGATTCGCGCAAAACCGCATGATGCCGCTCGGCAACTCGATTACTGAGGGCACCGGCTCAACCCACGGCGGCGGTTATCGGCTGCGTTTGTATGAACATTTGATCGCCGATGAAAACGTCGGGCCGTTCGATTTCGTCGGACGCTTCCGCAACGGTTTTGGGCTGGAAGACAAAGAGCATGAAGGCCATCCCGGCTTTCTCGTCAACCAACTCAACGTGGAAAATTATCTGCGCGACAATCCCGCGGAAATTATTTTGCTGGAGATCGGCGCGAACGACATTGCCAGCGGCCATACCGCCGAGCAAACGGCGAACGACATCGCCAACTTGGTGGATCGCATTCACGCCGCGGAGCCGGAGGCGAGTATCTTGCTCGGTCAACTGTTGCCGCAAATCGAAACCTCCAAAGACATCGAAATCGATCGGGTGAATTTATTGCTGCCTGAAATTGTCAACAGCCGGCTTTCCAGCGATTACCGCATTTATCTCGTCGAACACAACCGTTTTTTCAAAGAAAATAGCGATTGGCAAAACGCTTACATGGCGGACGATCTGCATCCGAGCGATCGCGGTTATGAAATCATGGCCGACGGCTGGTACGACACCATCCGGCGCATTTTGAAGCCGACGCTGAAAATTTATCGCGACGGTTTTGATCGCGCCGACATTGGCGACAACTGGAACACCCATGCGGCATTTCGCATTCAAAGCGATCAGTTGGTCAATACCGCAGCCGGCGGTTCAAATGATAAATGGGATCACTTCTTAGCGCTCTGCAACGTCGTGCTCGATCCCAACATTGTGCAAATGACATACGGTTTTCTTTCCGATCATGAAGGCCGCGCCTTTACGGCGCTGGCGCTCAAAATGACGGATAATGATGTTGATGCCAGCGGTTATATTTTGCATCTCAATTTTGACAAGCTGCGCTTGTGGCAAGTGATTGACGGCGTCCCCACGCAAATCATCGCGCAAGCCACCGGTTTTCAGCAGAGCGAGCAGAATGATGTTTTCCGCGTCGAAATGAAAACCGACGGCGGCGGCCATCATTTTACCGCATTCCTCAATGGCAAAAAACTCGCGACGCTCACCGATCCGCAGAAACGCTTTAACGGCCCGTATGCCGGCATCATGATCAACGGCAACACCAATAACGGCGTCGATTTTTTTGAATGTGAGGATGATCGCGATCTGGCGGCGCCGGCGCGCGTTTCCGATCTCACCGTTACCGGTTCGACCTACTCGACGATCACGCTCGAATGGACCGCGCCGGGTGATGATGGCGTCAACGGCACCGCTGCGAGTTATGACATTCGGTTTTCCAATAATCAAATTTTAAATGACAACGATTTTAACGGCGCGAAAGCCATTCCGGAGCGGATTAATCCGAGTGAGGGCGGCACGCCGGAGCGGCTCACGGTCGGTGGCCTCGAAAGCGGCAAAACCTACTATTTTGCATTGAAGACAACGGATGATCAAGGCAATCTTTCGGCGCTCTCCAACAATGTTTCCGCCACCACCGCGGGCTTGTTGGTTCGTAAAGATAACTTTGGCCGGCCGGATGGCAATCTTGGCGCGGACTGGGCCGGCGATTTGACGAATCTACAAATCCGCAGTGGCACCGTGCAGAATACCGCCGCCGGCGATGTTTGGAGCCCGGCGATTTTTTCGGCTTGTAAAAACGCCGTCGAAGTCACCCTGAAATATGGGCCGCGCGCAACCGCGTATGGCATTAGTTTTAGCGGCATCTTCGTGATGGCGGAATCGCCGAGCGCCACCTCGAGCGGCTATATGATTCAACGTTACAGCGGCGACACGCCGGCAGATTTTTCCGACGACGAAACGCGCTTGTGGATCGTGCAAAACGGCCGCATCGCGCGCGTCATTGATTCCGGCAAGCCGCAAAGCGGCCTCGTGCCCAAAGCCGGCTCGCAAGTCACGGTGCGCATCATCAAAGAAAATGGGATTCGCTTTTTTTATGTGTATGTGGATGACGTTTTCGATCGCGTCTTGAGTGATCCGGATCAGCGCTTCAGCGGCATCTACGCCGGCTTTGTTATGGAAAGCAAGCTCGGCGAGCAAAATGCCATTGATGAAATCAGCATGGGCGCCGCGCCGACCGGGCCAAAATCGATGACGAAAGTGTTGGCCACCGACAATCAGATCGGGCCGATTGATCAACCGTTGCCGTTGCCGTTGAAAGTGGTGGTGCGCGATAGTTTTGACAACGCGCTTTCCGGCGCCGCGGTAAAATTTTCCGTGGTCGCGGGCACGGCTAAAATTTCATCGCCGCCTTCGACCGACGGTAATATTCGGATTGAAGGGGAGGACGGCGAGATCACCGGTCCACTGCAAAAACGCAATGACAGCGAGGCGGCCGGCGGTAAATTCATCGTTTATCCGAGCAGCGAAACCGACAAGGCCGCGGTCACTTATAATTTTCAAATCACCAAACCCGGCACGTATTACGTTTGGACGCGCAGCATTTGGAGCGGCTCACAAAGCGCGAGCTGGAACGTGCGCGCCGACAACAGCAGCTTTTTTATCTACGATGTTTTTTACGGCGGCAAAAGCAGCGCGTGGGCATGGGATCGCCTCAAAGAGCGCGGCATTGGCGGCTCCGCCGATCAGCCGCTGAATGATCCAAAAACGTTTGATTTCAGCACCGGCCAGCACAAGCTTGTGTTTGACGTGCGCTTTGCCGAACTGAAACTCGACAAAATCCTGTTGACCACCGATCCGAATTATGTGCCGTTCAGCAAAGAAGAAAAAGGTTTTGTCACCGACGCCAACGGCGAAGCCAGCGCGGTGGTGACGATGGGAAGCAGCGCCGGGCCGGTCACTATTCAAGCGACACTCGCCAGTCTGCCGCCGGTAACTTTTACCGCGACCGCGACCGGTGACCGCGCGGCGAAAATGGCATTGAACGCCGGCGCCGGCCAAACCGGCGCAGCCGGGCAAACCTTGCAGCCGTTCAAAGTTTTGGTGCAAGATAAAAACGGCAATCCTGCCGCGGGTGAAGCTATTTTCTGGGTGGTGACGAACGGCAATGGCACGTTGAGCCAATATAAAAGCGTCAGCGGCCTCGACGGCATTGCGTCAACGGTTTTGAAATTGGGCAACAGCTCGCCGACCAACACCGTTGAAGCGCGCGCCGCTTTAACCGGCTCACCGATTGTGTTTAACGCGACGACAATTTCCGGCGTGGCGACCACGGTCGCCATCGCTTCAGCGCCGCCGAGCGGCACGGTACATGCGCCACTCGGTGCGCCGTTGGTGGCGAAAGTGACAACCGGCAACGGCTTGCCGGCAGCGAATTTTCCGGTGGTTTTTCGCGTCACGCGCGGCGGCGGCAGCTTCACGCCGAATTTTGCGGTAAACAATGGTGATTTTGAAACGTTGACGCCGGGCGCCAACACGCCATTGAATTGGACGCTGGAAAGCTCTCCATCGCCGGCGGAAGTTTTTCTTTCCACCTCGGCGCCCCGCAGCGGCACGAAAAGTTTGCAGGTGACTTCGACTCGCGACGGCGTGGGGATTTCACAAACCATCATTTATCCTGCTATCGGCAGCTACACGTTGAGTTTTTATGCCAAAGTGATCAGCGGTTCGGCGCAGGCCATTTGGCGCACCAGTGATTTTGCCGGCAATCAAGTTGAGAAAACCGTTGATTTAAATTCGGCGGCGACCGGCAATAATTGGACGCTGTACACGCTGGCGGCTGACAATGGCGCTGTAACCCCACGGAGTTTGAGTTTTAAAACCTCGGGCACGAGCAGCAACTTTTTTATCGATGACCTGAAGATTGCGCGCAATACCGATGTCAATGGACAGATTGCCATCAACTTCACGCTCGGCGACACGGCGATGGCGCAAAAAGTGGTAGCCGAGGCGAAAGTTGGCAACACCAATCTGGCCGGCTCACCGTTGACGTTTTCCGTGCAAGCCAACGCCGGGTCGGCGACGGCGCAAAAGATTGATAGCGGCAACAACCAAAGCGGCTCGGCCGGGCAAACACTGGCGCAGCCGCTGGTGGTGAAAATTGTTGATCAATATGGCAACGGCATTCAGGGCCGCACGGTTACGTTTGCCGTGAAAAAAGGCGGCGGTAAAATCAATAACAATTTGACGAGCGCGACGCAGCAAACCAATGCGAATGGCCTCGCCTCGGTGACGTACAAACTCGGCACGGTTTCCGGCGATACGAACAAAGTCGAGGTGACCACGGCCGGCTTAAATAAAGTAACGTTTGTTTCGTTTGCGGCGATTCCCAACAAGGTCACCCGCGCCAGCAATCCGTTGGCGGGATCGGCAAATAAAAAACTGCCGCAACTGCTCGCGGTAAAAGTCACAGATGTGAGCAACAAGATCATCGCAGGTTACCCGGTTACATTTATTGTCAAACAAGGCGGCGGCAAATTAAACAAAGACAGCACGCGCATCACGCTCCCGACCGATGCCAGCGGCACCGCTAATGTGGCGTTGATCCTGGGTCCGACGCCGGGTGTGGTGAACCGCGTTGAAGCGTACGTCACGTTCAACAACCAGCGCTTGCCGAACCCGGCATTGAGTTTTGCCGTGAAAGCTGCGCCGCTGAAAAATCTGGAACTAAATGGCGGCAACAACCAGGCGGGGCCGGCTTGTGAGCCACTAGCGCAATTTTTCCGCGCGAAAGTAACCGACTCACTCAACGTCGGCGTCGCCGGCCAACTTGTGACCTTTCTCGTTGCCAAAGGCGGCGGCAAATTGAACGGTAATCTCGACTCGGTGAAAGTGAACACGGATACCGCAGGCGTCGCGCAGAGCAAATTGACACTCGGACCCAAACCTGGCGCCAATCAAGTGACGGCGCGCAGTGTGGCGAAACTCGCTGGTTCACCGTTGACGTTCACGGCCACTGGTCGCATCGGCGCGGCAGCCTCGCTGAAAAAAGTTTCCGGTGACAGTCTATTTAGTTTGATTGGTACCGTCGTTTCCAAACCGCAAGTGGTTTCAGTGCTCGATAAATGCGGCAATCTGGTGGCCGGCGCGGAAGTGAAATTTAAAATCAAAGCTGGTGGCGGCAAAGTGAACGGATTGGATTCCGTCACCGTTTCCACAGGCGCAGATGGCAAAGCGCAGGTGTCGTGGAAGCTCGGCAGCGTTTCCGGAGTGTTTAATAACAAACTCGAAGCCCGCGCCTTCAACGGTTCGGATCCGCTGACGCCGATTTTATTTCTCGCGAGCGCCACGCCGAATGCTGCACGCTCGGCCAAAGCTGCGAGCGCAACGAGCTTCAACGGCCAAGCCGGCGCCACCTTGCCCAACCCGTTAATGGTCAAAGTGAGCGACGGCGCCAACGGCGGCGGCAACGGTGTTGCAAATCATGAAGTGACCTTTAGAATTACTCGCGGCGGCGGGAATTTGGGCAACGGCAATACTGAAGCGACAGTACCAACCGATCAATTCGGTGTGGCAAAAATTTCTTGGACGCTCGGCGGCGTGATTGGCGCGAATAATCAGGAAGTGCGCGCGTTTTCCACCAACGCCGGCGCGAATTTAGAAGGCGTGCCGGTGATTTTTCTTGCGACCGCAAATGCTGGCGCGCCCAATGCGGAAGGCTCAGAAATCCGCGCCACCGGCCCGATTGTCGCGGACGGCGCAGCGAAATCGCGTGTGACGATTTATGTGCGCGATAAATTTGGCAATGCGCTGGCGAACAAAGCGGTGACGCTCATCATTTCGCCACCGGGAAGTTATTTTGTCGAGCAGCCGACAAAGTTGAGCGATGCGCAAGGTCTCGTTACCGGTGCATTTGCCTCGCTGTCCGCGGGCAGCAAAACCGTCACCGCCAAAGTTTTGGACAGCGGCATCGAGCTTAACAAAGGCGCGACCGTGCAGGTGACGCCGTTGGCGGCCAATCAATTAATTCTGGTGAGCGGCAATAATCAAACCTGCAACGTCCAGGCCGCCGTGAGCCAACCGCTGCGCGTGAAAGTGGCGGATATTAACGGCAACGGCGTGCCGAATTACGAAGTGAAATTTTTTGTGCAAAACGGCGGCGGCAAAATTTCCGAACCAACACCGTTGCGCACCGATGCCGACGGCATCGCCACGGCGACGTTCATCGGCGGCGCCGGTGTTGGCCAGAGCCAAATTTGGGCCGAGACCAAGAGTCTGAATAATTCGCCGGTGATTTTTCTCGCCACGGTAACGAACAATCCCGCGCGCACGCTGCAGGAAATTCGCGGCAACGGCCAAAAAAGCGAGGTTGGACAAATTTTGCCGGATCCGATCATCGTCAAAGTTATTGACAAAGACGGCAAACCGGTTACCGGCAAAGCCGTCCGTTTTGACGTGACGTTTGGCGGCGGCACTGTGGACGAACGCAGCACGGTGACGCTAAACAGCAATGAATTCGGCGAGGCGCGGGTAACCTGGCGGCTGGGTCCGAATGCCGGCCCACAAACGGTGCGGGTGACGTCAACCAATTTAATTGGTTCACCCTTAGATTTTCGCGCCGAGGCCAGCACCGATCGTCCGGATAAGTTGACGATGCACAGCGGACAAGAAGCGGCGGGCGACGTGGGCGGCGCCTCGACGCCGATGTGTGTGCGCGTGACCGATCGCAACGGCAATGGAGTGGACGGCGTGGAAGTTCTCTTCGAGTTGGTGCGCGGCTCCGGATCGCTTTCCGCCAGCGGCTCGGCGCCCGTGCTGCAAGTCGCGACCAGCGGCGGCGGTTTTGCTTGCGCTTCGGTAACGTTCGGCACCGAGTCTGGCTACCGGCGCGTGTTGGCGAGTGTCTCCGGTTTGCGCGGCTCGCCGGTGACCTTCCAGCCGTATGGGCGCGCGCTCGCGGCGCAAACGATGAAGCGCGTCGAGTACACGAATAACCAGGCCGGCACGAAAAACAAAACGCTGAATTTTCCTGTGCAGGTTTTCGTGCAAGATCGCTTCGGTAATCCCGTGCCGAATTTCACCGTGAATTATTTGATCACCGCCGGTGGCGGCAGTTTCAATGGCCAAAATCCCTTTGCCGCGAAAACGGATAGTTTGGGCCTCGCTGCGGCCTCGTGGTTGCTCGGCCCCTTTGCGACCAACAACGAAGCGAATGCGGTGGGCAGCGGCAACGTGCAGCCGCAAACGCAGGTGTTCAAAGCCACCGGCTCCGACAATAATTTTCCGGTCTTTGAAGACGTGCTGGATCGGGCAGTGGATCGCGGGACGAGAGTGCAATTTTCCGTGCTCGCTTCCGATCCGGATCTCGATCCATTAAAGTACGGCGCGAAGAATTTGCCGGCGGGCGCGACATTTGACTCGCTGAGCAGCCGCGTGTTTACGTGGCCAACCACCGCGAGTTTGCCCGGCAAGTACACGTTTAGTTTTGTGGTGCGCGACGGCAAAGGCGGCATCGATGAAGAGCGCGTCACCATTGAACTGAAAAAAAGCAATGCGCCGCCGAGAATTGAAAGCCGCTTTCCGGTGGGCCTCGGCATTCCCGGCCGGCAAGACTCGGTGTTGAACCAAAACGTCACGCTGTTGATGCGCGTGAATGCGAGCGACGCCGATAACGAACCATTGAATTATCGCTGGTTTCTCAACGGCAAATATGCCGGTTCGGCGGCGAGCACGTATTTGTTCAACAGCCCGGAAAAATTCAACACCGTTTCGGTGATCGTGTTCGATCAGCAAGATACCAGCTCGACGACGTGGTACATTCAAGTGCCGGTGAAATTGTCCAACTTCAGCGCGGCGGTGGAAAATTCAATCATCGCGGGCGGCAAAGCCGTGCGGCTGGAGTGGAAGACGGCATCGGAGATCAGCAACACCGGTTTCAATATTCACCGGAGCCGCAGCAGCGCAGGTAAATATGAAAAGATCAATTCTCAGCTCATTTCAGCGCGTCGTGACGGCGAGTATGTTTTTGTCGATAACGGCGTCGAAGCCGGCGGACGTTATTATTACAAACTCGAAGATATCGATCTCGACGGCAATTCGAGTTTTCACGGTCCGGTGAACATTGAAGTCACCGCACCGCAGGAATACGTGCTTGAGCAAAATTATCCGAATCCGTTCAACCCGACGACACAACTGCGTTACGCGTTGCCGCAATCGGGTCATGTGACGCTGTCGATTTACAATTCGCTTGGTCAGGAAGTTCGGCGTCTCGTCGATCTCGAACAACCCGCAGGTTATCATATCGTGACGTGGAACGGCCGCGATCAAAAAGGCAAACCGGTGCCGTCCGGCGTGTATCATTATCGCTTGCAGGTCGGTGATCCTTCGGCGGCCTCGGGGCAGGGTTTTGTGTCGACGAAGAAGATGATTATGGCGAAGTAGATCGAGACGCTAGCCAAATTTTTTAACCACTAAGTCACGAAGGCACAAAAAAACATAAAGTTTTTCTTCGTGCCTTTGTGTCTTGGTGGTTCCCAAAACAATGACGGAATACTAAACACAAATTGAAATGATATGGTGAATCTTCACTACAGGGAGTTACGTTCGATGCGCAACCGGATTTTGATCACCTCCCTTGTTTGTCTTTGCTGGTTCGGCGCGGCTTTCGCGCAAACGGCGAAAACATCTTTATCCAAAACCAGCGCGCTCGCCAAAGCGTTTCAGCCGAATGCGAGCAAAGCCGAAAATCTCGAAACCATGCGCCGCACGCTCGGTATTTCGTCATCGGTCAAATTAGATTGGAAAACCGGTTCAGCCGGCGTCGATACGCTGTCAATTCTCGACGATTTCAATCGCAGTGAGATCAACGAATATGGTCAAGACTGGGCCTTCGATACGCCGTTTTGGGAAATTAAAGATGGCGAGCTGGTATTGAAGCCGGAAGCGATTTACGAGTGGCGTTATCTCGCCACGTATTTGCCGGTGCACAATGATATCGAGCGGCGCATTTACTCGGTGTCGTATCGCTGGGGTAAAAACGCCGATGCGCTCGGTATTCGCGAAGGCGCGCATGCGATCATGATGGATCGGCCTTCGAATATTTCCACCGGCTATTGGATTTGGCACCGCACCAACTGGGAGCAGGTGTGGATGTGGGTGATTCGTGACGGCACGTATGAGGACACGCCGGGCACCGGCCGCGAGATTGACAAAGCTGATGCCCAAGTCGATAATCCGGTGGCGGGCGATGTCGTCAATGTCATCATTCGCCCGGAGAAAAGGGGGAATTTCTTCGATTATTATGTCAACAATAAATTCAATGCCACAGTTCAAGATCCGAACAAAGAATTTCCCACCAATCAAAGCAACACGTGGTATACCGGCCTGTTTATTCACGGCCAGAGTTTGAACAACCAGGTTGACGATTTCAAAGTCACGTGGTTGCAGGGTGATGGGTTCACCCCGGGCACGATTGAAGATTTAAACACCACCAAAGTGACGGCGACCAGCGTGACGCTCGAATGGACTGCGCCGGGCGACAACGGTTTCGATGGGCAGGCCAAAAGTTACGACATTCGCTATTCCACCAATCGCATTACAACAGATGCCGATTTTGACGCCGCGACGGCGGTGCCGGATCAAATTTCACCCAATATCGGCGGCAGCCCGGAAAAATTTATCATCGGCGGTTTACCGAGCGGCAAAACCTATTACTTCGCCATCAAAACCAGCGACGAAGCCGGCAATATTTCCGAGCTTTCCAATGAAGTTTCCGCGAGCATTCCGGCGTTGTTGCCGAGCGCGGATACTTTCAACCGCGCCAATGGCGCGCTCGGCAGCGGCTGGGGCGGTGATGTGACGAACATTCAAATTCGCAACAACGCCGCGCAAAAAACCGGAACGGTAAATGGTTGGAGTCCGGTGGTTTTTCAAAATGTGCGCAATGTGATCGAAGTCACGCTCAAATATGCCTCCACAGCCACGCCGCGTGCCATCGGCGGCTCCGGTGTGTTGTTGCTGGCGAATGCGCCCGCTTCCAATCTCAACGGCTACTTGATTCAGCGCGACAACGGTTTTGACGTGAATAGCACGGACGACGATGAAACACGTTTGTGGCTGGTGGAAAACGGCCGGCCCGAACAAGTGGTGGATGAAGGCCCGTCGCGCTCGCGGATTTCGCCGAGGGCCGGTTCAAAAGTGACGGTGCGCGTTATCGATTTGGAGCAACGGTATTTTTACGTGTACGTGGATGGCGTGTTCGACCGCGTGTTGAAAGACGAGCGTAACACCTACGAAGGTTTATATGCCGGTTTCATGCTGGAGAACGGTTACGGCGAACAAAATGCGATTGATGAATTTACCTGCGGCGCCGCACCGGGCAAACCGAAAACCTTGAGCCTGGTTTCCGGCGACAACCAGCTTGGCGAGATCGGCAAACTTTTGCCGCAGCCGCTGGCAGTCGCGTTGATCGATAGCTTCAATAATCCGCTCGCCGGCGTGCCCGTACGCTTCACGGTGACGGCGGGCACGGCGACAATTCCATTGCCGCTTTCGCCGGATGGTAATTTGCGGATCGAAGCCGAAGACGCGCTCATTGCGGGGCCGATTGAAAAGCGCAAAGACTCCGATGCCGCGGCGGGCGAGTACATCGTTTATCCGGTTGGTAAAACTGAAGACGCCTCTGCCACCTTTATTTTTGAAATCAAACAAGCCGGCAACTACCGTGTGTGGACACGCAGCTTGAAAACCGGCACGGTGGCCGGCAGTTGGAATGTGAAAATTGATAACGGCGCCAGTTTCGTTTATGATGTTTTTCGCAGCCGCCCCAATGGCAGTTGGAGATGGGATGAAGTTTCGGATCGCGGCAATGGCACCGGTTCGGCGCCGCAATTCGATCCGAAGGTGGTGAACTTTAGCGCCGGCGAGCACAAAATTATTTTTATGGCGCGCTATGAAGACACGCGTTTGGATAAAATTATCATTACTGCCGACCCCAATTTCTTTCCGGAAGGCAAAGAGGAATCCGGTTTCCTGACGGACTTTGCCGGCCAGACGAGCGCCGCGGTGAAACTCGGCGAATCGCTGCTGCCGATTACTGTCGAGGCGCGATACGCCAATGTGAAGCCGGTGGCATTCAAGATTACGCCATTGAGCAATGCCAAACCGAAAACGATTTCACTTGTTTCCGGAATGTCGCAATCCGGCCCGGCGGGACAAGCTTTGCAGCCGTTTAAAGTCGGGCTTAAGGACGCCAATGGCAATGCGGTGGCTGGACAGCAAGTGACGTGGGTCGTCACCTCCGGCAATGGAACGTTGAGCCAATACACGAACAGCACTGATCTCAGCGGCACGGCACAAACTGTGTTAATGCTCGGCAATGTTGCAGCAACGAATACTGTCGAAGCGCGCGCCAATCTCGTCGATGGACCCGGGAAGGTGATTTTCACGGCGACAACGACGGCGGGTTTGGCCGCCAACATGCTCGCCGTCTCCGGTAACAACCAAAATGCAACCGTGCATACGACGCTACCCTTGCCATTATTGGTTAAAGTGACGACAACCACCGGCCAGGCCGTTTCGAATTTTCCAGTTGAATTTAAAACCATGCGCGGCGGCGGCAGTTTGAGTTCAAATCTCGCCATCAACAATGAAAGTTTTGAAAACGGCGCGAGTGTTCCCGCCAATTGGGATTTGGAAGGAACACCGAACGCCAGTGAAGTGGCTCTTTCCACCAACAACCCTCGAAACGGCGCGAAGAACCTGCAAGTGAATGCGAGCCGCGACGGCGTTGGCGTGGCGCAAAATTTGAATTATCCGGCGGCAGGAAATTTCACACTGAGTTTTTATGCCAAAGTAACCAGCGGCACGGCGCGCGTGATTTGGCGGACGAACGGCGTTAATGGCGCCGCCGTGGATAAAATAATTGACATCACGCCGCTGGCGACCGGCAATGCGTGGACGCTTTATACGATCAATGCCAATAACACGACGACCACGCCGCGCGCTTTGTCGTTTCGGACCGCGGCCAACGGTAACTTCCAAATTGATGATGTTAAAATTTCTCGCAACACGGATAACAATGGGCAGGTAAGCATCATCTGGACTTTGGGTGACACCGCGATGACGCAAGCAGTACGCGCCGAAGCGAAAATTGGCAATACAGCGCTCGCCGGTTCACCGGTCACTTTTTCCGCGCTCGCGAAAGCCGGGCCGGTGAAAAAACTCGTGGCGCTCAATGCCAATCAAAACGGCGCGGTGGGCAAACCCGTCAGCGTCGGTGTGCGCGTGAGTGATGATTATGTGAACGGCGTTCCAAATTACGACGTCAAGTTCACCATCAAAAGCGGTGACGCGAATTTCGATAACAACTTAAAAACACTTTCAGTGAAATCGAATGCCGGCGGTTTGGCGAATGCGAATCTCGTTATTGGCGCAACGGCGCGTGATACCATCAAAGTCGAAGCGTCGGCAACGGGGTTAAAAGCAGTGATAGCCAACGTTATCATCGCGATACCGAGCCAGGTGACAAAAGGCAATTCGCCGACGGTGGCCACTGCCGGCGTGCGAATGAGCAAGCCGCTGATCGTACGCGTCGCCGATGCGGCGGGCAAACCGATTTCCGGTTACCCTGTGCTTTTCACGATTACACAGGGCGGTGGCAGTTTCAATGGCAGCAACACCGGCACACTCTTAACTGACGCCACCGGCGAGGCGAAAGCCTATCCGATTCTCGGCGTAACCCCGGGGGCGTTAAATAAAATTCAAGCGCGCATCACTTATAATGGCCAGAATTTGCCGGCGCAGCCGATTGTGTTCAATGTTCGCGTCGCGAATTTGAAAGAAGTCACGCTCGTTTCCGGTAATAATCAAACCGGCAACACCTGTGAGCCGTTGGCACAACCATTTAAAGTCAAAGTGACTGACTCGCTCAATGTCGGGGTGAAAGGGCAAATCATCAAGTTTACGGTCACCGCCGGTAATGGCAATTTCGGCGGTGTTAATTCAAAAGAAGTGCAAACCGACAGTCTTGGCATCGCCCAAGTGCCGTTGACTCTCGGCGACAAGCCGGTGGCGAACAAAGCTACGGCGAGCACGTTGACGCCGTTGAAAGGATCACCCATTACTTTTACTGCAACGGCGCAAGCTGGTGGGTCGGCAGCGTTGCGTCATTTTTCGCCGGATACTTCAAGCAAACCCGCGAGTTCGATTTTGACGACCATCGCGCGGGTGACCGACAAATGCGGCGTGAACGGCGTGGCTAACGTACCCATTACTTTTATCGTGAAATCCGGCGGCGGCAAAATAAACGGCAAAGACACGGTTGTCGTTTCCACAAATGCCGAGGGCAAAGCGCAAGTGCCGTGGACGCTCGGCCCGCTGGCAGGAACGTATAACAACAAATTGCAAGCACGGGCAGCGTTCACCAACACGGCGCTTACTTTTGTGGCGAGCGCCACTTCGAGCGGCGCGCGCTCGATGACTATCCAATCGGGCAACAAGCAAACGGGGCGGGCTGGCGAGCGCTTGGCGGATCGGCTCGTCGTGCGGGTGATTGATGGGATCAACAATGTTGGCAATCCGGTGGCGGGCCATCGCGTGCGTTTTGTGGTACAGCGCGGCGGCGGCAAATTCAACTCCGGCAGCCAGGACACCACGATCACCACCGATGAAAAAGGTGAAGCGCGGGTGTTCTGGACACTCGGCGGCGCGGTTGGGCAAAATGCGCAGGAAGTGCGCGCCACCGCGACCAACAACAGCGGCGGCAATTTAATTAACTCCCCGCTCATTTTTACCGCGAATGTGAATGGCAACGATCCGAGTGCGGAGGGTTCAGTCTTCAAAGTCATCGGTGCAACGCCGGTGCCGGCCGATGGCGTGACCAAATGCAAAGTGACGGTAAACGTGCGCGATAAATACGGCAATGCCGTGTCCGGACTTGCCGTGACGTTTGTGGTTTCCGGCGGGCCGAATTTTATCGAACAGCCCACGGGATTGACCGATGCGCAGGGCGCGGCGACGTGTCAATTCTCTTCAACGCGCGCCGAGTTGAAAACAGTAACCGCGAAAATTATCGGCGGCATCGATCTCAACAAAGGCATTAATGTGTTATTCACTCCGGGGCCGGCGCGCAGTGTGCAACTCATCACCGGCAACAATCAAGCGTGCAATGTGCAAGCGGCAACGCCCAAACCGTTGACGGTGAAGATTGTCGATCAATATCAAAACGGCGTGTCGAATTATGAAGTCCGGTTTACGACAAAAAATGAAGGCCGCATTTTAGAAAGCGCGCCGATTAAAACCGACGACAAAGGCCAGGCGTATGCGACGTTCATTGCCGGCGCCAACACCGGCATTATGCAAACGTGGGCGGAAGCAACCGGCCTGCAAAATTCACCGGTGATTTTTACGACGACGGTGACGCGCACGGCGGCGCAACGCTTGCTGGCGGTCAGCGGCAATAATCAAAGCGGCATGGTCAATCAACGTTTGGGCGAGCCCTTGGTCGTGCGGGTGACGGATGCGTTCGGCCGTCCGGTTTTTGGCACGCCGGTGAAAATCAGTGTAACGTTTGGCGACGGCGTCGTTGACGGCCGCAAGGTGTTGACGATAAACACCGATGCGCTCGGTGAAGTGAATATCAAATGGCGGCTCGGGCCGCACATGGGCGTCAACACCCTGCGGTTTGAATCCGAAGGCCTCATCGGATCGCCGGTCGATTTTCGCGCCGAAGCCGGCGCTGATCGCGCCGCGGTTTTGACGAGCGTCAATTGCGGCAGCGTGGTGGGGCCGGTGACGGGCACCACGACACAACCGTTGACTGTGCGCGTGACGGACAACAGCGGGAATGGCGTGGACAGTGTCAATGTTTTGTTTGAATTGATTCAAGGCGCCGCTTCATTTTCCAACCGCGATCAAATTCGCTTATTGCAAGTATTGACGCGTGACGGTGGCTTCGCGAGCGCACCGGTGACCTTTGGCACGGCCTCCGGCTATCGCAAAGTGCGCGTAAGCGTGGAAGGCTTGCAAAACTCGCCGCTGGTCTGTTCAGTTTATGGAAGAGCATTAGCCGCGAAAACGATGGAGACCATTGCGCGCACCAACAATCAAAAAGGCACGAAAGGCAAGCCGTTGAATTTCCCGTTGCAGGTTTTGGTGAAAGATCAACACGGCAACCCCGTGCCGAATGAGACCATCAACTTTTTGGTGACCGCGGGCGGCGGCGATTTCAACGGCGCGAATCCGCTGGCGGCGAAAACCGACAGCAATGGTATCGCGACGGCGCCGTGGATGCTGGGCAAATTCACCGTCGCAAATGAAGCGCTTGCGACGCGCAATGGTTTGTTGCCCTCAACACTGAATTTTAAGGCTACGGGCGCGGATAATAACTTCCCGGTTTTTGCCGATGCGCCGGACCGCCGCGTGCGCGAGGGCGACGTTATCGAGTTCGCGGTTGCCGCGACGGATGCTGATCGCGATCCGCTAAAATATGGCGCGAAAAATCTGCCGGCGGGCGCGGAGTTCGATTCGCTGGGCACGCAGGTTTTTCGTTGGGGCACAATGCCAACTAGTGCCGGCCGCTACGAAGTGAGTTTTGTCGCGCGCGATGGCAAAGGCGGTGTTGATGAAGAAATCGTGGTGATCGAAGTTGGAAATCGCAACCGCCGTCCGATCATTTACAGCCGCATTCCGGTGGGCAATTTGCCAACGAAGATTGACACGACGCTGGACATCGTCAACGGAGTGGGAACGATGACGATGCGCGTGAACGCCACCGATCCGGACGGTGACATGCTGAGTTATCGTTGGTTCGTCAACGGCAAATTTACAGGCACGGCGACGAACGCGTTTCTCTTCAAACGCAGCGAACGTTTCACCGCGGTTGAGGCATGGGTGTTTGATCAGGAAGACACCACGCGCACGACGTGGACGATCAAAGTGCCGGTGGAACTGAGCAGCTTCAGCGCGGCGCTGGCCACCGATGCAATCAGCGGCGGCAAGCAAGTGCGTTTGGAGTGGAGCACAGGCGCGGAAATGAACAACGCCGGTTTTCACGTGTTGCGCAGTCCAACCGCTTCCGGACGTTACGAAAAAATCAACGCCGAACTGATTCCTGCAGCCGGCGACGGTAATTATTATTTTGTTGACGCCAATGTCGAAGCCGGCGGAAAATATTTTTATAAATTGCAGGATATCGATCTGCATGGCAATTTGACCGAGCACGGCCCGATCGCGATTACGGTGGCGGCGCCGGCGTCGTTCAGCTTGCAGCAGAATTATCCCAACCCGTTTAACCCAACGACGCAACTACGTTATGAAATTCCGCGCGCCGCGCATGTCAGCTTGGTGATTTTTAATTCGCTCGGTCAGGAAGTGCGCCGTTTGGTCGAGCGTATCCAACCTGCTGGCTATCATCAGGTGACGTGGAACGGTCGCGATGAACGCGGTAAACCTGTGCCGTCGGGCCTTTATCACTATCGCTTGCAAGCCGGTGAAGAGTTTGTCTCAACCAAAAGAATGTTGATGGCGAAATA
>CAYZFF010000011.1:0-34185 GCA_964477305.1 uncultured Cytophagia bacterium | reverse complement strand
GGCGTGGAGAATTATGCCGAAGTCCTTGACAAAGTCAAGGGGATTCCGCATATTGTGGGCGCGGCGCCGTATATTCTCGACAAAGCAATGATCATTTCGCGCGAGCGCAAAGAAGGCGCGCAGATCAAAGCCATCGATCCGAAGCTCGAAGAGAAAGTTACCGATCTGGTGCAGAATGTTAATTACGGCACGCTCAATTTAGGCTTGATCGAAAAAGAAGGCGAGCGCGCGTTTCCGGGCATCATCATTGGAACGTCGCTGGCCGATCGTTTGAATGTCGGACTCGGTGATCGCGTGCAGATTTTGTCGGCAGCCGGCCTCGAGGTCGGCGGTTTCGCGGCGATGCCGACGGCGCGCACGTTTCGCGTTGCCGGATATTTTCAATCCGGGCTTTATGAATATGACGATAACGTGGCTTTCATCAATATTCCCGAAGCGCAAAAATTGTTTGAAATGGGCAACCGCGTCAACGGCATTCAATTTAAATTGGACGACATGCAACTGGCCGGCGTGGTGGCGCAGAAGATGGAAGAGTTGCTCGGCTATCCCTTCCGCGCGGTGACGTGGTTTGACACCAACCGCACACTCTTTGCGTGGATGCAATATGAAAAGTGGATTGCCTTCATTGTGCTGTCGCTGATCATTTTAGTGGCGGCATTCAATATCATCAGCACGCTGATCATGGTCGTGCTGGAGAAGACGCGCGAAATCGGCATTCTCAAAAGCATGGGCGCAACCAATGAAAGCGTGATGCGAATTTTTATTTATCAAGGCGCGGTGGCCGGCGTGATCGGCGCGACCCTTGGCGTGATCATCAGCTATCTGATCTGTCTGGCGCAAGTCAAATTTAAATTCTTCTCTTTGCCGCCGGATGTTTACATCATCAACGCGTTGCCAATTTTAATGCGCCCGCTGGATTTTGTGTTGGTCGCCGGCGCCGCCTTTGCAATTTCGCTGGGCGCGACGATTTACCCGGCATATCGCGCTGCCAAACTCGATCCGGTGCATGCGATTCGATATGAGTAGCAAGATAAACCGGGGTCGATGTGATTCAAACAAATATGACTTCCACTTCAGTCTTTGATTAATGTCTGTTAAGCAACCCATTCTGATTACCAGAAACTTGGTCAAGCAGTACTCGACCACCGGCGGCACACTGGAAGTGCTCAAAGGAATCGATCTCGAAATTTATCCCGGCGAGATTATTGCGATGGTTGGCGCTTCGGGCGTGGGCAAAAGCACTCTGCTCAATATTTTGGGCGCGCTGGATCGTCCCACCAGCGGCGAAGTTGAAATTGACGGCGCGTTCATCGCGCAGTTGAACGATCAAGCGCTCGCGCAGTTTCGCAACCGTACGATCGGATTTGTTTTTCAGTTTCATCATCTTCTGCCGGAATTTAGCGCGTTGGAAAACGTTATGATGCCGGCGCTCATTGCGCGCCGCAATGGCAGCGGCGTCGTCGAACGCGCCAAGCAACTCCTGGCCGATGTCGGATTGGCGCCGCGCCTTTCGCATCGACCGGGCGAGCTTTCCGGCGGCGAGCAACAACGCGTGGCCGTAGCCCGCGCGTTGATGAACGAGCCGCGCTTGGTGCTGGCCGACGAGCCGTCGGGCAATTTAGATTTGCGCGCCAGCGAAAGCTTGCATCAGTTGCTGTGGAATTTGAGCCGTCGCGATGGGCGAACGTTCATTATCGTCACCCACAATCTTGAATTGGCAAAAAAAGCCGACCGCGTCATCGAGCTTTTCGATGGCCGTATCAAAAAAATTCATCAAATGACAGGCCGTTAATGCTCTGTGAAATTTGCAAAAAACGCCCGGTGGCGATTGCTTTCACGCAGGTTATCAATAACAAAAAAACGCAGCTCGCGGTTTGCATGAAATGCGCCGAGGAAAAAGGCATCACCAACCCGCTCGCCGGCTTGCCGGAAGTGTTCGGTAAAATCGTCGCCAATATTCTCGGCGAAGAGTTGATGCTCGGCGCCACCGAGATGAGCAAAAAATCCAGCGGGCGCAGTTGTCCGAAATGCAGCACCTCACTCGACAAATTTGAGAAAACCGGTTTGTTGGGTTGCGATGAATGCTATCATTTTTTTGAAAAAGAATTGGCTGTGTTGCTGCGGCGGATTCATGGCAGCAGCAAACACATCGGCAGCCGGCCGCGTCCGCGCCGGGTGGTCTCCAGCCCCAAAGATGTGGTGAAACTTCGCGCCGAGTTGGCCCAGGCCATCAGCAAGGAAAAATTTGAACGGGCCGCGGAGTTGCGCGATTTGATTCGCGACGCCGAACGCGAAGGCAACGGCAGAAGCGCGGGACGGAGCCGCAAAGCGTAAGGCCATATGCCCAATGAAAAAGCGCTGGAGTTTTCTAAAACGACGGCGAAAAATTTAAATGCCCTTACCAAACGCCTGCCGCGCTGGCTGGGCAATAACGCTCCCCACGCCAACATCGTGATCTCGACGCGCGTGCGGCTGGCGCGCAATCTTGCCGGTTATAAGTTTCCGCGCACGGCCGAGAGCGGCGAGTTGTATGAGGTGATCCGCGAGGTTTACGGCGCCATCGCCTCGAGCCAGCAACTTGCCGGCTCCATTTTTTTAGACATGCTGCGTCTCGCCAAATTGGAACGAAAATTTTTAGTGGAGCGGCGTTTGATCAGTCCGCCCTTCGCCGAGGCGGAAAATCCGGCGATGCTCGTTATCGGCGCCAATGAATATCTCAGCGTGATGGTCAACGAAGAAGATCATTTGCGCGTGCAATCGATTCAATCGGGCTTGCAAGTTGAAGAAGCCTGGCAGCAGATCGTGCAACTTGATGACGAACTCGGCGAAAGCCTGGATTATGCCTTCACGGACCAATTCGGCTATCTCACCGCTTGCCCAACCAACACCGGCACCGGCATGCGTGTGTCGTTATTCGTGCATTTGCCCGCGCTCGCGCTTTTGGAAGAAATCGAAAAAGTGATCAAAAAAATGGCCCCGGCAGAAATTACCGTGCGCGGTTTTTACGGTGAGGGGACGGAGGTGGTGGGCAATGTTTTTCAGATTTCCAACCAGCTCACGCTCGGCCGCACTGATGACAATATCGTCAAGCGCATGGAGGAAGTCGGGCAAAAACTCGTTTCGTTGGAAGACGACGCGCGGGCCCGACTCATGGAGGCGCAGACGGTGGCCATTCATGATAAAGTTTACCGGGCAGTGGGCATCATGAAATATGCGCGCACCCTCAGCTCGCTGGAGTTGTTGAATCTGCTGTCTTATATGCGGCTTGGTTTTGATATGGGTTTTTTCAAAGCCGGTGACGATAGCCTTTTGAACGAACTGATGGTAACGCTGCAACCAGCGCATCTCCAAAAAACGTATCGCGGCATGAATGACGATCTCCAGCGCGACGTACAGCGTGCGCACGTGGTGCGGGAAAAAATTTCGTCGTTGTTCCCAGGCTAATATCCCGCCCCCGACTCCTCGCCGATCAGTTTTTGTAATTTTTTCCGCCGGCGCCTCCCGCCGGATTGTTGAGGTTGAACCGCGCCGCAAAGATTTTTTAAAAATCATAATTGCCTCTTTACTTTTTCAAATAGAGTTTGTAGATTGAAATAGTTGGGTTTTAGAGAACGCGCGGAGCGCAATATTTTAGTGCGGCAAGTCTAAAGTTTCGCCCTCCGTTTCAAATCGCTAAATTGACTTTGTAAACAGTGACGCAGCGGAGTTAATTAATCGGAGTTGGAAAATATGAAAAACAATTTCTCCAGTCGTGTCCAAATGGTTATCCAGTTTTCACGGGAAGAGGCGCTTCGGCTCGGCCATGATTATATCGGCACCGAGCATCTTCTTCTCGGGCTGATTCGCGAGGGCGAGGGCATTGCCGTGGAGATTTTGCGCAATCTCGGCACCGATTTGGAAGAGATCAAACGCGCCGTGGAAGACGCGGTGAAATCCACGGGCGAAACCATGACGATCGGCAATATTCCGTTTACGAAACGCGCCGAAAAGATTTTGAAGATGGCCTATGTGGAAGCCGAAAAATACAAATCCGACATTATCGGCACCGAGCATCTCTTGCTGGCGCTGGTGAAAGAAAAGGACGGCGTGGCCGCGCAGGTGTTGTTGAATTTTGACATCACCTATGAAGCGGTGCGCGAAGAATTGGAAAATATTTTACGCGGCACCCCCTCGAGCAAAGAAGCCAACACGCAACGCTCGAAGACGCCGGCGTTGGATCATTTCGGCCGTGATCTTACCGAGTTGGCGCGCAAAAATGAATTGGATCCGATCATCGGCCGTGAAAAAGAAATTGAACGCGTCGCGCAAATTCTCAGCCGCCGCAAAAAGAACAATCCGGTGTTGATCGGCGAGCCGGGGGTCGGCAAAACCGCCATTGCCGAAGGCTTGGCGCTGCGCATCGTCGAGCGCAAAGTGCCGCGCATTTTGCACAACAAACGCGTCGTCACGCTCGATCTCGGCGCGATTGTCGCCGGCACGAAGTATCGCGGCCAATTTGAAGAACGCATGAAGGCGATCATGAATGAATTGCTGCGCGCGAAAGATGTGATCCTTTTTATTGATGAATTGCACACCATCGTCGGCGCCGGCGGCGCAAGTGGTTCACTTGATGCTTCGAATATGTTCAAGCCCGCGCTCTCTCGCGGCGAGTTGCAATGTATCGGCGCCACGACGCTGAATGAGTATCGTCAATATATCGAAAAAGACGGCGCCCTCGAACGCCGCTTCCAAAAAATCATGGTTGATCCGCCCTCTGCCGAAGAAACCATCCTCATCCTCAACGGCCTCAAAGACCGCTACGAAGAGCATCACAAAGTTCGTTACAGCGAGGAAGCCATTTATGCGGCAGTCAAACTTTCCGAGCGTTACATGACCGACCGTTTTTTGCCCGATAAGGCCATCGACGTGGTGGATGAAACCGGGGCGCGCGTGCATCTCGCCAACATTGTGGTGCCGAAAGACATCACCGAGTTGGAAGAAGAGATCAAGCAAATTCGCAAAGAAAAAGATGTGGTTATCAAAAATCAGGAATTCGAGCGCGCCGCGGTGTTGCGCGATCAAGAGAAGCGTTTGAATCGCAAGCTGGATGCAGCCAAACGGCGCTGGAAAGAATCGGAAGAAGAAACCATTGCGACGGTGAGCGAAGAAGACATTGCCGACGTGGTGGCGATGATGACCGGCATTCCGGTGCAGAAAGTCGCGCAATCGGAAACCGATAAGATTCTCAAAATGGAAGAGGCTTTGAAAGGCCGCATCGTCGGGCAGAATGAAGCGATTCACCTGCTCTGCCGGGCGATTCAGCGCACGCGGGCCGGACTCAAAGACCCGAATCGCCCCATCGGCTCATTTATTTTCCTGGGTCCGACCGGGGTGGGCAAAACCCAGCTTGCCAAAGAGCTTGCCAAATATCTTTTTGAAAAAGAAGACGCCTTGATTCGCCTCGATATGTCCGAGTATATGGAAAAATTTTCCGTGTCGCGCTTGACCGGCGCGCCGCCGGGATATGTCGGTTACGAAGAAGGCGGCCAGCTCACCGAGAAAGTGCGCCGGCATCCGTATTCCGTGGTGCTCTTCGACGAAATTGAAAAGGCGCATCCGGATGTGTTCAATATTCTTTTGCAAATTTTGGATGACGGCAGCCTGACCGACGGCCTCGGGCGGCGCGTCGATTTCAAAAACACGATTTTGATTATGACTTCGAATGCGGGCGCGCGGGAAATTAAAAAAGCCGGCGGCTTCGGCTTCTCGACGCAGGAGGCGGAGATTGATTATTCGAAGATGCAAACCAAAATCATGGACGAGGTGAAACGCCTCTTCAATCCGGAATTTTTAAATCGCGTTGACGAGTTGGTGGTGTTCCACAATCTCGAGAAGGAACACATGGGCCAGATCATCGACATCGTGGTCAAAGAGATGCTCGGCAAAGTCTCCGATCGGCAAATTGAAATTGAGTTGACGCAAGACGCGAAAGATTTCATCATTGAAAAGGGCTTCGATCCGGTTTACGGCGCCCGACCGCTCAAGCGGGTGATTCAAAAGTTCATCGAAGATCCGGTGGCCGAGGATATGTTGAAAGGAAAGTTTAACGACGGCAGCCAAATCAAAGTTCTCTACGAAGGCAACGCCCTCACTTTCATCGAAACCAGCCGTAAGGCGGTGATCAAGAAAGATTCCAAGACGCCGGCTAGCCCGCCGCCGCAGCCAGAGTCGATTGAAAATTAAGTAGTGCCAGTTTTAGTTAAAAGCCCGATTGTTCACAAAGAATGATCGGGCTTTTTATTTTGGTACGCGTGGGCCGCGTCATTTAATTGTTCACCGAATCAAAGAATAAATCTTCACCTTTATCCGCACGCGTATGAGGGTGCCGGTACAGAAAAATCAACAATTCGGGAAAAGCCACGACAACGCTTTTCTCCTTGTGACAAGGCCTTTCCAGGGAAAGAAATGTCATGGAGCCTGCGAATCTGTGAGGCTGTCCTCTGTGTGGTATCTTTCGATAACCTATTCGACAATGTCGTTGTAGCTGTCTTGGCGGGGCGCCAGCGCGCCCGGTATTTTTTTATTGGCGCCGGGGAGGTGAAACCTCCTCTTTTCATTTCATTATAATGCCGTAATCTTTTAGGGAGAGATTGTATGGAGCGTCGGAATGTTGGGTGTCAGCCGAATTCAATGCGGAAAATTCTTATTGTTGACGATCACGCCATTGTGCGGCAGGGTTTGGCGTTGTTGATCAATCAAACTGCCGGTTTATCCGTTTGCGCCGAGGCCGAAGAGGCGGAAATCGCGCTGCGGCTCGTCCGCGAAGAGCAGCCAGACTTGGTTATCGTTGATCTCACGCTTAAAGATGCGAGCGGGCTGGAATTGATCAACCAGATTAAGCTCCTTCACGCAACATTGCCGGTGCTTGTGCTTTCCATGCATCATGAGCCTTTTTATATCGAACGCGCGCTCAAAGCCGGCGCGAGCGGCTATGTTACCAAACAGGATCGTGCAGAAAATTTGCTTTTAGCCATTCAAACCGTCTTGAACGGCGAAATGTATATGGATCATGGAATCCGCGAACAAATGTTGCATAGTTATCTCGGCCGGCCGGCGGCACGCTCAGGCCCGGCGATTGAACAACTCACCGCGCGGGAATTCGAAATTTTGCAAATGCTGGGACGGGGCGAAGACACGCGGCGCATTGCGTTGCTGAAACATATCAGCGTCAAAACTGTCGAAACCCATCGCAATAATATCAGGCAAAAACTTGGCCTGAAAACCAACACCCAGTTTCTGCAATATGCATTCAAATTTGTGCAAAGCCAGTCGTAACGTGATCACCTGCGCAATTTATTCGAGTGGGACAGTGACGGTGATCTGTGTTCCGGCGCCGGGCTGGGTCAATAAAACCAGGGCGCCATTTAACGCTTCGGCGCGGGCTCGCATATTGGGCAATCCCATGCCCGCCGCAGGCCCGCTCTTTTCTTCCACTTGAAAACCACGGCCATTGTCGGTTATAGTTAAGACGATTTCCGTCTTTTGTTTAACGAGTCGAAGCGTCGCCTGCTGCGCCTGCGCATGTTTGCTCACATTGGTTAAAGCTTCCTGGGCGATACGATAAAGGCCGAACTCGAAGCGGGCAGGCAGGCGGTGAAGGCGAGGGGCCGAAAAAAATTCGACATATATGCCGCTGTGTTGTGAAGTGTGTTGACAGAGTTGTTGCAAGGCCGGTAGCAGCCCGTTTTCGTCAAGCGCCAGCGGCATCAAATCCAGAGCAATCCGTTTGCCTTCAATGATGGCGTTGTTGAGCTGCTCTTCAATAGCGGCAAAATTTTTTGCATGCGCCTCGTGATTCGCAGCCAGCAGGGGTTTCAAAGCCTCCAGCCGGAATTTGATGCCGGTTAATATCTGCCCCAAACCGTCGTGCAATTCGCGGGCAAAACGCCGGCGTTCTTTTTCTTGCGCTTCGCCCATGGCGGCTGCCCGAATGTTTCGTTGCCGCAGTTTCTCATTCGTTTCCTGCGCCAATTTTCGTTCGGTAATATCCTGCGCAAAACCGGCGGCGCGATAAACCTCGCCATCGTCATTTTGAATCGGAAAGCAGCTATCGCGAATCCAGCGGATATCCCCGGCGGGATTGAAAATGCGATACTCAATTTCCGCATACTCGCCTTGCCGTTGTCGGCGCAAAAAATCTTTACAGAGCGTCAAATCCTCCGGGTGCGTCGCGTCGAGAAAAGAATCCGGATTCTCATAAAGACTTTCTCGCGTTCGTCCCCAAACCTTTTCATAGTTCGGGCTAATATAAAGGATGCGCCGGTCCGCCAGTGACTCCATCCACAAAACGCCATTAATATTAGCGGCGATCTGTTGAAATTGTTTGTTGCTTTCCTGCAACGCCTGTTCGGCTTTTTTACGGTCGGTAATATCTGTATGGGTGCCGAGCATACGGCTGGGTTGGCCGTCGGCGTCGCGGATCACATGGCCATGGACCATAAACCAGCGCCCAATGCCGTTCTGCTGCAGCAGGCGGTGTTCAAGCTGATAACTCGAAGTCCGCCCTTCAAAATGAGCTTTGACCTGCTCTTTGACTTTCGCAAGATCATCCGGATGAATAAAATTCATCCATTCTTCAACCCGAATTTCATTAGCTCCAGGCTCGTAGCCAAGCATGAGTTTCAATTTGGGGTCAATATAGATCACATTCGACCGGATACACCAATCCCAAACGGTGACCCGGCCCGCTTCGGTTGCGAGTTCATAACGCTCTTCGCTGGCGCGGACCTTTCCTTCGCTCTCCTGTAGTGCTTGCGTGCGCGCCAGAATTCGCTCCTCCAGTTCGGCGTTGAGTTTAATAATTTCCTGTTCGACCTGTTTACGTTCGGTAATATTAACCATCTGGCCGATAAAATGCAATGGTGTGCCGTTCGTGTTGCTGATAAGGGAAACCTGCAAAATCGCATAAACGACGCTCCCGTCTTTTGCCAGGTAACGCTTTTCCATTTGAAAATAAGGAATGGCGCCGTTGAGCAATTGTTGCTTCAAAACCCGGCTCTTCGCCAAATCTTCCGGATGAGTCAAGTGATCAAGCTGCTTGGCAATCAGTTCTTCCCGCAAGTAACCTAGTGCCTGGCAAAAAGCCGGATTGGCATCCAGACACCTGCCTTCTATTGACTTGATCACCATCCCGATTGGCGCCAGTTCAAAGAGCAATTGGAATTGCTCCTTGCTGTTCTTTAGTTGGGCCTCCGCCAGCTTTTGTTCGGTAATCTCCTGGCAAGCGATCAACACCAGCGGCTGGCCGGTCGCGTCTGGCGCCACGCGCATCGCCGCTTTGACCCACAGCAGGCCGCCGTCTTTCCGAATTTTTCTAAATTCCCAATGTGAAATTCTTTCAGATTGCTTTAAGCATTCATGCAGATGCTGAACCACCAGGACTCGATCTTCCGGATGTAAAATCCGCAGCACGGAGGCCCCAACCAACTCTTCCACTCGGTACCCCAATTGATGCGCGCCAAACGCATTAACGGCAATAACCACGCCGCGCTGATCCAGCATAAAATACA
Organism: uncultured Cytophagia bacterium; assembly: GCA_964477305.1. GTDB lineage: Bacteria > Zhuqueibacterota > Zhuqueibacteria > Zhuqueibacterales > Zhuqueibacteraceae > Zhuqueibacter. The sequence goes on along the minus strand of CAYZFF010000011.1, from coordinate 24,637 downwards.
TCGAGGGGTTATCGTTGAATAAAGCCTGATAGCGGCGTTCGCTTTCGCGCCAAGCCATTTCAGCCTGTTTACGAGCGGTAATATCAACGCAGGAGCCAATGTAGCCAAAAAATTCTCCGGTTGGTAAAAAATAAGGAATCCCGTGATCTAAAATCCAACGATACTCACCGTCCAAGCGCAGTAGGCGATATTCTGCCTTAAACTCCTGCCGGGATGCAAAAGCAGAAACATAGGCCGTTAAACTGGCAGGCTCATCTTCGGGATGAATATTTTTCTTCCACCCTTCGCCTACCAGTTGCGCCAGTGTGCGTCCGGTAAATGCCTGCGCAGCTTTATTAAAATAGTCGCGAGTTTGGTTAACTCCCGCCTTCCAGATCATCACTGGCGCGGCGTCCATTAAATAATCGAAGGATCGGTCGAGAGTATCATTGCCGCAAGCGTTGTCGGTTCTTAATATTGTTTCCATTTTGAAATTTGATAACAATTCTATAGCCGGTGATTTCGCGCTAATAAAATCAGCCACCCGTAAAGTAACACGAATAAATATGTGAATAAAAAGGCGCGTTGGGGAAACACCAGAATTATACTGGCATTGAGAACGCATTGCAAAGACTCGCCACCCGAATGTGCAAAATCATTACAAATTTTAGATAATTTGCCAAACGCCCTCAGGTTTTCTCTGAGAAGCCCTCAGGATTCTTCTTAGTCAGAACTCAGAAAATGCTGTAAACAAAAATCCACGTTTTCCCGATTGAAAAGAACATGCAAAATGCCGATATTAGACCGTCAGCAAAAATTTAAAAGGTGTTTATCTAAAGCACGGCGACCAATAAACAAATTCAAAATTCGCGTATCACTATTGAAAACGTTTTGACCGATTGTTGATATTGAGTTCGGGAAAAACTCGGACAAGCGGCTGATTCGTTTTTTGAGCGGGTATATTCTATCGGCACCAGCTAACGTCAGGGGCGGGAGTGAGCAACTTTGCAATCTGTCCGGCAGGCGGCGCGATGTTCGGCAACGCCTGCGCAGAGGCCAACGGCAAAACTGTGTGGAGTGGGAGTACTTCAAAATATGGGGAAGAGCGAGAGTTGAACGCTTCTGCCAGTTTATACGGACGTAGCTGGTTGCCGATTTAGAAAATTGGGAAAGCGGCTATTTGAACGTGAATTCATCGTCTTGGCGCGGCGGGCTAACCCATGGAAAATTATTTTAGCCGGATGCTGAAAAAGTAAGATTTTTTGGCTGAAAAATTCGAACAAATGCTGGAATTGAACGCCTTCGGCTTTTGGGCCAGGCTTCTAACGACCTTTGCCGCCCCCTGTCTGCTTTTTATTTCCTCAGCACCGCCACCAGATTCCCATCGGCTTCTTCAAATGGCGGAAAAAATTTTATCTCCGCAAAACCAAGCTGTTTGGCAAAAATTTCAAAATTGTTTGTATTAAATAAATGCAAATGCTCCAGCGGTTTCAGCGCGCCCCAGCGTTCTTTGAAGGCCCCGGCTTGTTTGGCTGAGCCGTCCGGCGTTTGTGCGATAAACAAACCGCCGGGTTGGAGAATGCGGTGGATCGCGTTCATATCGCGGCGCGGCGCTTCAAAATGCTCGATGACGTCGATGGCGGAAACGACGTCGAACGTGTTATCATTAAATTGGGTTTGAACATCAATAAATCGCTGTGAAAAAATATTGTTGGCAAATGCCTTAAATTTTCGCTGAAACGGCTGCATTAATTCCGGCACGAGTTCGACGCCATAAACCTGCCAATGGTGCGCTGCCGCCGCGGCGAGCAAAAAGCCTTTGTTGCAGCCGATGTCGAGCCAGAGGGGATTGGAACGTAAAGTTTGATTTTGCGCTGCGACAAAATCAAAAATACGATTCGCCCGCGCCATGGATTTGTCGAAATTGCGAACTTGCGTAAATCCCCGCCACGGCGCAACCAACTTGCGTCGCCACGCTTTGAGCTTGCCACCATCGTAGGCGTGATAAAGCTTGTCTGGCGGCTTGATGGTGTCGACGTAAATGAGGCCACATTCCGAACAGCGCACGTAATCTTGCGCCTCGACGTGAGCGTATGGCTGCACTTTTGCAGAGGTGTCGCAGATGAAGCAGGAGCGCATGAAGCGTTTTTATCCAATCATTTTTATTAAAACGGGTTTAGAGAAAGTATAGTGAGCGGATTATTTAAATGCAAATCTTTTGTTAGCCCAAAACAAAAAACGCCCGAAACTATTTCGGGCGTTTAGAATCTCTGTTCAACAAAAAAGCTGAAACAATCCTATTCGTAGCGTAACGCCACAATCGCATCTTGCCGCGCAGCGCGAATGGCCGGATAGATGCCAAAGACAATTCCAACCGTCGCCGCAAAAAGACAACTGACGCCGATTGACTCCAGGGAAATTGCGGTGGTGAAACCGATACGCGGCAAAATTTCGGAGGCGCCGATACCGACCACGATGCCGAGGAAGCCGCCGGTCAAAGACAGCGTTACGGCTTCCATCAAAAACTGCATGAGAATGTCGCGGCGTTTGGCGCCGATGGCTTTGCGCACGCCGATTTCGCGCGTCCGTTCGGTAACGGAAACCAGCATAATGTTCATGATGCCGATGCCGCCGACGATAAGAGAAACCACGGCGATGCCGGTGAGGAGCAGGGTAAAAATTTTCTGTGTGTCGGTAAACACGGCGACCATATCGGCCTGGTTGCGAATGCTAAAATCATTGTCCTGGCTGTCGCGCAAGCGATGCTCGCGGCGCATCACGCGTTCGACTTCATAAAAGGCGTTGTCCATGAGCGAGGCATCGGCCACTTGCAACGCGGCGTTGTTGATAAAATCCACGCCAAACAGGCGCATTTGCGCGGTCGCCAGAGGGATCAGCACCTGATCATCCGGGTTGCTCCAACCGCCGGATTGACCTTTGGTTTCAAGCACGCCGATGATTTGAAAATTCATGCGGCTGATGCGCAGCGTTTTGCCGATGGGATCTTCGCTGGCATCAAACAAATTGTCCTTGACGGTCGAGCCGATCAAGCAGACGCGTGCACGTGATTGTTCTTCCTGCGTCGTGAAATAACGCCCGGCCACCGTGGCAACGTTGCGAACTTCGCCGTAATTCGGCGTCGTGCCGACGATGCGGGTGTTCCAGTTTTTGTTGCCGGCTTTAACCTGCGCACCGCGCCGAAATTCCGGCACCACCGCAATGATTTCTTGACACTGCGCCTCGATAGCTTCAACATCTTTTCGAGTTAATTTGGTGCTCGATCCCACCGCCGACATCACCGGCCCGGATCGCGACGAGCCGGCTTCGAGAAAAAGTAAATTTGAACCCAATGCCTGAATGCGTTCCGTTACCGCTTGCTGCGCGCCTTTGCCAATCGATACGGCGGTGATCACCGCGCCAACACCGATGATAATGCCGAGCATCGTCAGCGCCGCGCGCATCTTGTTGGCAATTACAGAATCTAGCGCGACACTAAATCCTTCTCGCAGTTCCATAAAAATTCTCTTGATTGTACAATTTTCGCTTCATAACGCGACTTGTAGTCGCGATCAAATTCATATTAAATTTTAAATTGAAAACTTTCAATTTAAAATTCTCAATGCTGCAGCTATCTTTGTGGTCACGCTTTATCGTCCGCCGCCCGTGCGCGGCGTTGTGCCGCCGGTGCCGAAACTGTTCATGCTGCGCATGCGGTTCATGAACTCTTGGCGTGCGGCGCCGGCGCGACTGGCGCTGAACACCAGCACGCTGTCGCCTTCCTGTAAACCGGAGATAATTTCGGCGTAATCAAAATTGCTGACCCCAATTTGTACGCGGCGCGGCATAAAACGATTTTCATTTTTAACCAGCACGAATTTTCTCGGTGCTTGTCCGTTGCCGCCGCCCCATGGCATGCCGCCACCCGGAGGCCCGCCGTTCGCCGCAAATTGCGCCCGCATTCTCGCACGCGCCGAATCCGACATGCGGTCGCCCCCTCCACGATTCGCCATCGTCGAATCATTGCTGTACATTGTCGCCAACTGCGCTTGAATCTCCGGAAAATCTTTCACCGCTTGTTTCGGGGCTAAAACGACGTCGCGGCGATCGGCCACGGTCAAATCAATGGTCGTGTTCATTCCAGCTTTTAATTTACTGCCGGGATTCTGCACCACGATGGTAACATTGAAGGTCGTCACATTTTGCTCCACGGTTGCCAGCGGGGCCACGCGTAAAATGTAGCCATAAAAAACATCGTCGGGAAACGCATCGGCCACCACCTTGGCGCGCTGCCCGAGCGTTACCTGGCCGATGTCAACTTCGTCCACTTCGGCTTGCACATACACGCTGTCCATATTGGCCACCGTGGCGATGAGGGTGCCGCCGCTAACGGAATTAATTCCCGACGAAATAATTTGGCCGGCTTCGACATTTTTTTGTAAGATGATACCATCAATGGTCGAGCGTACCACCGCATCTTTCAATCGCGTATCGGTGGTTGAAAGTTCAATCTCGGCTTTGACTTGTTGCGCTCGGGCGCGCACTTCTTCCAATTTCACTTGATCGATTTCGGCTTGCGATAGCAGCCCGCGCGTAAACAATTCGGTCTGCCGTTTCACATTGCTCGCGGATTGCGCCACCGTCGCCTTCGCCAAATCCAAATCCGCCATCGCTTGATCATAAGCATTGCGCAAATCGGTTTCGTCTATGCGGGCGATCAGCGCGCCTTTGGTAACGCGATCACCTTCTTCCACCGGCATCGTCATAATTTGCCCCGAGGCTTTGCTTTTCACTTCGACTTTTTTAATCGGCTCGACTTTGCCGGTGGCCGAAACCATGGCTTGTAGATTTCCACGCTTAATCGCAGTTGTGCGTTGTGTCATGCCGGCCATGGCCAGCGGTTTTTCGGCAGATGGCCGCGGCCAAAAAAAATAGCCAGCCACCAACACAACAACAAGTAACCCGATTATCGTTAAACTTTTTTTCATGCGCTCTGGCTCCTTAAGGCTGTACAAACAATCACTGTCATCAAAAATGGAACACTAGTACTCTAAAATTATGAGACGAAGCAATTTACCAAGAGTTCGATCCTTTTATTCCAATTTTGTATTTAACAACTCCAGGAAAATTCTACAAATGCCGCTGGGGCAGAATTTTAAATAAGCGAAATTAAGATTAAACAATATACACAAATCTGGTTTCATCGTCAACTTTCCTACTAAGATTTTTCTTGCTTGTTATTTGGCAAGGTGGTAATTTGTCGGAGGGCAAAAGAGCCAATGCCACAATCAGAAGAAAAGAACCAATCAAGAAGAACATGCGCGAACCCGTTTTAAGCCAGGCCATCGAAGATTATTTGAAAGCCATTCATTTTTTGCAGCTTATCGAAACGAAAGTGTCGACCTCGTCAATTGCTGAGCGACTTGAAGTGGCGCAAGCTTCGGTAACGGGTATGATTAAGAAAATGGCGGAACTCAAACTTGTCGAACACTCGCCGTATCAGGGCGTGACGCTAACCGCGGCAGGCGAAAAGATTGCGTTGGAAATTATTCGCCATCATCGGCTGTTGGAATTGTACCTGGCCGAGGCAATGGGTTATAGTTGGGATAAAGTTCATGATGAGGCGGAGAAATTGGAGCATGTGATCTCCGAAGAATTTGAGGAGAAGATCGATGAGTTTCTCGGCCGCCCGACCGCCGATCCGCACGGCGCGCCGATTCCCACCAAAGACGGACAGATGCCGACATTTCAGGGCTTCCCGCTTTCGCAGGCTGAAGTCGGCGAAAGCGTGATCGTTCGCATGGTTTCCGATCGTGACGCGGAGAAGTTGAGATACCTTGGCAAAATTGGACTTTATCCGAATAACGAAATTGCAGTGATTGACAAAGCGCCGTTCAACGGGCCGGTCCATATTCGTATTAATGAAACGTCGCATCACTTGGGGCGGGAATTGGCAGAAATGATTCTGGTGGAGAGAATAAAGAAGGCAAAGTAAGACTTTTGCTCTGGCTTGCCGCTATTGTAATTCCCACACGCGCAGCAAATTACCTCCGAAAAATAACCATCCTCCTCTTTGGCAATTGCCTGATACTGCTCATTGTCCAATCAGTAAGTTCGGCCTATCGTGTCGGCTTTCCATATCACCTTGCAGATGAAAAACGTTAAGAATAAAATTAGTTTTTTTAGAAGAAGTTTTATTTCTGTGACGAAGGCTTTTTAAAGCTGATTGATCGAGGTTACAGGTTGTCTAAAATCCTGATAAACGATCTGCGCTTTTTGCCGTCCATCAATAAAATCCATCTTTTAAAGTACCGCGAACCTGAAGACAAGGATGAAATGTTTATGAAAGCTTCCGGGCTGTCGCGCCGAAATTTTTTGGGACTTGCCGTAGTGGGCGCTGGTGAAATTTTCTTGGCGCCAAAAGGGATGCTGCAACAAACGCAACAATCAAACAAACCACCGGCTCTGGCGCCGGATTTGGTGAAAGAGTTTGTGATCGCCGGGCATGGCAAATTCGACCGGGTCAAAGAGCTTTTGGAACAACATCCGGGGTTGTTGAACGCGACGTGGGATTGGGGCGGCGGCGACTTCGAAACAGCGCTGGGCGGAGCAGGCCACATGGGCCACCGAGACATTGCCGAATTTCTCATTCAACAGGGTTGCCGTATGGATATTTTCGTCGCGACGATGTTGGGCAAGCTTGAGGTGGTAAAAGCCCTGCTCACGGCTTATCCGGAAATCCTCAAATCCAAAGGCCCGCACGGTTTGACGTTTTTGCATCACGCGAAAAAAGGCGGCGCAGAAGCGGTGCCGGTGTTGAAATATCTCGAATCCTTGGGCGCCTCATGAAGTTGAAGATAGAAGTGCCCCGCAGATGAAAAGCGGCCAACCGATAAAAGAATCCGGTGGCCGGTTTTTAACGCTGAGAATTTTTTAAACTGCTACAACAACAAGAGTCTTTTTTCCTTAATGAGCACCACAACGCACAAAATACCAGTTCTCGTTTGCTTATTTATCGCGATGTTTGCCCAACGCTCCCACGCGCAACCGCAACAGACGCGCTTCGATCATCTGCCGCTCGAACAGGGCGTTTCACATAATCTCGTCTACGCCATTCATCAGGATCGTTACGGGTTAATGTGGTTTGGCACGATGTACGGCTTGGTAAAATATGATGGGCGGCAATACACCACTTACCGTCACGATCCCCGCAACCCGCATTCAATTTCTTACAACGATATCATCGCTCTTCACGAAGATCGCCAGGGCTTTTTGTGGATTGGCACCTGGGGCGGCGGCCTCAATAAATTCGATCGTGCAAGCGAAACTTTTACGCGTTATTTGCACGATCCGAATGACTCCACCAGTCTACGCCACAACATCGTTTGGACCATTTTAGAAGATAGCCGCGGCACGCTGTGGGTCGGCACGGAAGAAGGAGTGGAACAACTGTTGAATACCGAACCGACATCAAGCTTGCCAACCACGGATAAAGTAAAATTTATTCATCACCAAATTCCGCCGGTAAATCCGAAGAGAAAAAATCCCGTTTCGATTCGGGCGCTTTGCGAGGACCGTGCCGGCAGATTATGGGTTGGCACCTTCGGCGGTGGATTAAATTGGTTTGACTGGACACAGAACCAGTTCATGAGTATTAAACATGAGCCGGCCAACCCGCAGAGTTTGAGCAGCAATTTTATCAGCGCCATCGCGGCAGATCGTGAAGGAAATTTATGGATCGGCACGCTTAACCACGGCCTCAACAAAATCGCGCATACGGATTTAGCGGCTTTCCCGAAAACGGCGACAACTTTTTCGCATTATCAAAATGTTCCGTCAAATTTGATGAGTTTGAGCGCCAATGATGTCGGTGCTATCCTCGCTGATCGCAGAGGCCGGTTGTGGGTCGGCACGGCTTCCGGTGGCCTCAATAAGTTTGATCCCACCACGGGCCGGTTTACCCGCTATTCACATGATTCTGGTGCTTTGCATGCTTTGAGTAGCAACACCATTGTCGCGCTCTGCGAAGATCGAGCGGGAACACTTTGGATCGGCTCCTACAAGGGTGGTGTTGACAAACTCGATCCTTTTCAATATAAATTTGCGCATTTTCAAAATGAACCATTGAACGAGAACAGTTTGCGTTCCAATCATGTTCGCGCCATTCATCAAGATCGCGCCGGAAATGTTTGGGTCGGCACTTTTGGCGGCGGACTGGAACAGATAATTATTGCCAAGCAGGATTCGACACTTAAGTTCATTCATCATCCCGTCGACACCAAGAAACTTCAGACGAATTTAATTACGGCGTTGCAGGAAGATTCAACCGGAATCTTGTGGATCGGCACATTCGATGACGGCCTGTATGCGTGGGATCGAGCGCGCCGGCATTTTTCGCATTTTCAATATTCGTCACGCGATACCAATAGCTTGAGTTTGAATAATGTGAACACGATCCTGGTTGATCGCGATGACAATATTTGGATTGGCACGGATGGTGGCGGCCTAAATCATTTTGATCGCCGAACGAAGCGATTTCGGCGCTATCAAAATAGGCCGGAAATTTCTGCGGGGTTGAGCAATAATTTCGTGCATGCGCTTTATGAAGACCGCCACGGCAATATTTGGATTGGCACCTATCGCGGGCTTTATCAGTTTGACCGGCGGACGCAAACGTTTATGCATTACCAGCATCGTCTGAATGATCCGAATAGTTTAAGCAATAATTATGTTTATGCGATCTTCGAAGATCAGGCTGGAACCTTGTGGGTGGGCACCAGCGATGGGTTGAACAAATTTGATCGCGCGCGCGAAAAATTTACAAACTATAAGGAATCCGATGGACTGCCGAACGGCGTGATCTGTGGAATATTGGAAGATGAGGCCGGCAAGCTTTGGATCAGCACCAAAAAGGGGCTGGCCCAATTCGACACGCGCACCGCAGCCTTTCGCAGCTTTGATGTCGCCGATGGTCTGCAAAGTAACATGTTCAATGTCGGCGCCTTCCATAAAAATCGCCGCGGCGAAATGTTTTTCGGCGGCATTAATGGCTTCAATTGGTTTCATCCCGCGCAAATCAAGTTGAATCCGGAAGCGCCGCCGATTATCCTTACCGGGCTTAAGGTTTTAGGCAAGCCACAGCCGCATGGAACTGAATTACAAGCACTGGAGCTTTCCTACGATGAAAATTTTTTGACAGTTGAGTTTGCCGCACTTTCTTATACCGCTCCGGGAAAAAATCAATATGCCTACAAACTTGAAGGATTGGAAACAGCCTGGAATTATTGCGGCACTCAAACCACGGCAAATTATTCGAACCTCAAGCCGGGACGATATATTTTTCGCGTTAAAGGAGCAAATCCGGATGGGGTGTGGAACAACGCCGGTGCGGCGCTGAGTTTCAGGATCACGCCACCGTTTTGGAAAACGTGGTGGTTTTATCTGACGGTCGGATTCATAGTTGTTGTAGTGATTCTGCTGCTGCATCGTATGCGCCTCCGCAGCGAACGTCGCCGGGTTGTTGAAATCGAGCGGATCAAAAGCGAGGAACGGCTCGAACGCTTCAAAGCCATTGAGCATGCCAGGCTGGAAGAGCGTGAACGGGTGCGCAAGCAAATTGCCGCGGATTTTCATGATGAATCCGGCCACAAATTGACCAAGATTTCATTGTTCTGTGGCGTGTTGCAATCGAAGCTCTCAGCGCAGGCGTGGGAGATCGGCGAATATGTTGAGCGGATAATGAAAGTCGCGGCGAGCTTGCATAAAGATATGAATGATTTTATCTGGGCGCTCGATCCCACGGAAAATACGCTGCACGATACCGCGTTGAAGTTGCGCGATTTCGGCGAAAAATTATTTGATCACACCGGCATTCAATTTCACTTGCGCGGAATGAGCGCTGAGTTGGAGCAAATTCATTTGGCGATGGAAGCGCGGCAAAATTTGACCTGCATCTTCAAGGAAGCCATGAACAATGTTTTAAAGCACACCCGGAGCGAGTGCAAACATGTAACGTGCGAGTTTGGCCGCGAAAATGGCCATTACACGATCCGGTTGCTGGACGATGGCAAAGGCTTTGAACCAAACCATTGCGAGCTGGGGCACGGGTTGCGCAACATGCAAAAACGCGCCAACGCCATTCACGGCAATTTGGAAATTATTTCGCGGCGCGGTGAAGGCACGATTATACAATTCACCAACGCGGTTGCAATCCCTGAAAATAACCGGCAAAATTATTTGCATGTGTAGCATTCATTAAATCCCCCCAAATAAGTTAAAGCTTCCAGTTTATGATTCGAATTGCAATTGTCGAAGACGAAGACGAAATTCGCGAAAGCCTGGCAATTATCATCAACGGCGCGAAGGGTTTTACTTGTGCCGGCGCCTACAGCGATTGTGAAACAGCGCTGCTCAAGCTGGAAGATGATGTGCCGGACGTCGTTTTGTTGGATATCAAATTCCGGCCGGGCAAAATGTCCGGCATCGAAGGGGCGCGCAAGTTCAAGGCGCTACTGCCCGAATTGGATATCATCATGCTGACGATTTATGAAGATAATGAGTTGATTTTTGATTCGCTTCGTGCCGGCGCCTGCGGGTATTTGTTAAAGCACATTGCACCGGCAGAATTGCTCGCCAGCATTAAAGAAGTTTTGGCCGGCGGCGCGCCCATGAGCACTAAAATCGCGCGGTTGGTGGTGGGATCATTTCAGCGGGCCGAGGCCGGATTGCAACTCACCACACGCCAAAAAGAAATTCTGCAAAAACTGCGGGAAGGCAAGAGTTATCGCGTCATTGGGGAAGAATTATTTATCAGCGCAAACACGGTGAAATGCCACATTAAAAAAATTTATGAGCTGCTGCATGTACACTCGCAGGCCGAGGCGATTGCCAAAGTATTTGAACAACATTTGATTTAACCTCACCAACCACTTGGGAAGTTCCCGCGTTGAAACTCCGAACCACCTGATCAGGTGATTGAGAGATTCACAGAATCTTTGTAAATATATCCAACCCACTGGCGCCGCCAATGAAATGCCACATCACTTGATCGGAGGTTGGAGATGATTCATCGTTTCAAGACGTTGCAGTGTCAAACCTTATTTCCCGCCGTTGTTGTGCTCTTTTTTTCCACCTTTAACTTATACGGCCAAAACTTTGTCAAAGTGGCCGATCCCGCCAACCCCATCAACATCGCTGAACCGGGCGTTGCGACCGGCGGCTATGTGGGTGCAAGTTGGATTGATTTTGATAATGACGGCAAGCTGGATTTGTTCTCGAACCGCCGATTTTTGTATCGCAATGACGGCAACAATAATTTTACCAAAATCGAAAACGTGATTGGCGGCAACCTGGCACAGCGCGGCGGCAACGGCAATACGTGGGCTGATTACGACAATGATGGCGATCTCGATTGCTTCTATGTCGGCTGCAACTCGCGGTTGTATCGCAATGACGGGAATGGAAATTTTACGGCGATTCGCACTGGGCCCCTCGGCGACAGCTTGGCGACTCGCGGCTGGTCTGCCGCGTGGGCGGATTATGATAATGACAGCTATGTGGATTTGCTGATTGTCCACCCCGCAAATTTTGTCTGCCAATTTTTGACGCCAATTCCACCCGCACTTCCCAATCTGCTGTATCATAATGACGGGCCGCCGAACTACACATTTACCCCCGTGACCACGTGGGAGTTTACGACGGCGCTTGCGCCTTACACTGTCGCCACGTGGTCGGATTATGACAACGATGGTGATATGGATTTGTTTATCGGCAGCGGCCCAGCGACGGGGCAATTTGCGCCGGATTATCTTTATCGCAACCTGCTGAAAGAGACCGGCAAAGTGGATTTTATGCGCATTACTGCGGCGCCAATCGCCACCGATCTCGTTGACGGGCAAGTGTGGAACTGGATTGACTACGACAACGACGGTGATCTTGATGCTTACTTGACCAATTACGGCGCTTCGCCAACCACTGCTGGTTTAGCCAATAATCTCTATCGCAACGACAAGGGTACGTTCACGCGCATGACGGGCGCGCAAGCGGGCAGCATTGTCACGGATGTTGATGCTTCACTCGGTTCGCTGTGGGGCGATTTTGATAACGACGGCGATTTAGATGCGTATGTAACACAGGAAGGCGGCTGGCCGCGGCGCTACTATCGAAATAACGGCGATGGCACTTTTACCGGCCTCAACGCCGGGGATTTAGTGGCGGGTACGAATCAAAACGTTGGCTCCACCGCGGGTGACTACGACGCGGACGGCGATCTCGATATTTATGTGACCGGCAGCGGAGCGACCAGAGCCTTATATCGCAACGAGCTTACGAACGGCAATAGTTGGAGTAATATTCGTTGCCTTGGCACGCAATCGAATCGTGCCGCGATTGGCGCGAAAGTGCGGGCCAAAGCCACGATCAATGGAAAAGCGATTTGGCAGGTGCGCGAGATTTCCAGCCAAAATAGTTTTAACGGGCATAACATGCTGAATGCGCATTTCGGTTTTGGCCAGGCGATGATTATCGATTCGCTCAAAGTTGAATGGCCGTCCGGAAAGATTGACGTCGCGCGCAACGTGCCGGTGAATCGCTTTCTCACGATCACCGAAGGTGTAGGGATTACGACCGCGGTGAAGGAAACGCCAACAGAAATTCCAACTCATTTTGCTTTGCTTCAAAATCACCCCAATCCTTTTAACCCGGCGACAACGATTCGATATAATGTTCCACAATCAACTCATGTCGTTTTAAGCGTTTATAATCTGGTTGGCGAAAGGATTATCACCCTGGTTAATCAGGTTCAAGCGGCTGGCACGCATGCAATCACTTGGGACGGAAGCGATGCCCAGGGGCAAGCGCTGTCTTCGGGAATTTATCTGTATAAAATCGAAGCTGGAACTTTTGCCCAAACCAGAAAACTCACATTGGTTAAATAAGCTTTTTTTTGTTTTTCATCAACGGGCGGGTAGGGTGCCGCTCGATGGTTCTTTTTTATAAAAAGAAATTTTATCAATTAAGGCGAAAATATGTTACCCAAAATACGATTGCTTTTGATTGGTATTGTCTTACTTTTAAGCGTGATGGCTATGGCTGCCGTAGTGGCCTATTCTCCTTTTCTTTCTGATGAAGCGAGCTCTGCCATGGCTGCAATGCCGGCGCAACGGCAGTTCGATTTCTGGCTGGGTGAATGGGATTTAACCTGGCCGGGCGAACAGAGCGGTTTGCCGGCTGGGCAAATTGGCCGCGGCACGAATAGCGTCAAAGCCATTTTGGATAGCGCGGTGATTCAAGAAAATTTTGTGGAACACAGCGCCAAACCATTGCACGGCATGAGTGTTTCTGTTTACAATCAACGTCTCGGCAAATGGCAACAAACCTGGGTGGACAATCAAAAAAGTTATCTGGATTTCACCGGCGAATTTCAAGACGGTAAAATGACGCTTTCACGCCAGGCCACAACCGCCGACGGCAAGCAAATCATCCAGCGCATGATATGGTATAACCTCGCGGCTGATCAATTCGATTGGAACTGGGAGGCCTCCGTCGATGGCGGCAAAACGTGGAAGATCAACTGGCAAATTCATTATACGCGAAAAAAGTAAATCAAAAAGGAGCATATAAAATGCAAGCCAGCGTCAAAAAAATTATGGCCGTTTTAGTTGTTTGTATGATTGTTATCGCGCCGCAAGCTATCGCGCAAACCAATCTCAATCAGCCTTTGTTGGATGAGGCGGATAAATTTTTCCAGGCAAAGGATTGGGCGAATGCCGCGAAAGCTTATGAGGGTATTACCCAAAAGGATCCGGCCAATTTTCAAGCGTGGAATCGCTTAGGCTCGATTTACCATTCGTCCAGCAAATATGCTAAGGCCGCCGCAGCTTTTGAGAAAGCCCTGGCGCTTAATCCGAATGGGCCGGTGGTGCAGTATAATTTGGCCTGCGCTTATGCCCGCTTAAATAATAACGATCGCGCGATTGAAGTTTTAAACCGGCTTGCACCCTCGGGTTTCTTCCAGCCGGAGCAAATTAGCGCTGATACGGATTTTGCCGGTTTGCAAAACGATCCGCGTTTTAAAGAAGTGTTGGCGCAAGCGCAAAAAGCTTCGCGCCCCTGTACCGCCGCGCCGGAATTTCGCCAATTTGATTTTTGGATCGGTGAATGGGATGTGGTCTCCAATGGCAGCAATCAGCCGGCCGGCAAAAGCAGCGTGCAACTTATGCTGGGTGAATGCGTAATTTTTGAGAACTGGACGGGCGCGCTGGGCGTGAGCGGCAAGAGTTTTAATATTTATAACTCGGCGGAAAAAAAGTGGCGGCAGACCTGGGTTGATGATCGCGGCTCGCTCACCGAATACACTGGTGAATACAAAGATGATCGCCTGGAATACCTTGCCGACAGCGCCGGCCCCAACGGCCAAAAGCAAAAACTGCGTATGACGTTTTTCAAGCAAGGCCCGGATCGTGTTCGCCAATTCGGCGAAGTTTCGACCGACGACGGCAAAACCTGGAGCACACAATATGATCTCATTTATAACCGCCGGAAATGAAAACACGAAAACTTACCAAAAACTGAAAATAATATTTTGTGCAGCGCTTCTCCTCCACAGTTGGGGAAAGTCAAGTGCGGCGCAGGATTGGAGCCAATGGCGCGGCCCAACGCGCGATGGCGTAATCCCAGCCGCGGATGTGCCAACCGCTTGGCCGGATTCGTTGCGCCGCATTTGGCGCGTCGAGACCGGCGAAGGTTTTTCTTCGCCGATTGTCTCGCGCGACCGCGTTTTCGTGCATAGCCGGCGCGATCCCGAAGAGATCGTCATGGCTCTCGAGGCGGCCAGTGGCCAAGTTATTTGGCAGCAGAAATACCTGGCAAAGTTTGAGAAGAATCAGTACGCTTCGCGCATGGCCAAAGGGCCGAATGCAACACCGCTTCTCGTCGAGAATCGGCTTTTCACTCTTGGCGTGACTGGCGTTTTTAAGGCTTGGGACACTGCAACCGGCCGCGAAATTTGGAGTAAAGATTTTTCAAAAACGGTTGATCCGTCAAAACTTTTTTGCGGCACTTCGGCCTCGCCGCTGTGGCTCGACGGCCTCGTGGTGATTCAAGTAGGCAGCGATATTCACGGCGGCCAAATTATCGCGTTCGATCCGGCCACTGGCGCGGCAAAATGGACGTGGCAAGGACAAGGCCCCGGCTACGCCTCACCGATTGCCATTCAGCCTGGCGGCAAATCGCAAGTCGTAACTTTGACGGATAGTTCTATCATCGGCCTCGAGGCCAAATCCGGCAGCCAACTTTGGGAGGTATCTTTTCTCGATGAGTGGCATGAGAACATTGTTACGCCCATTTGGACCGGCGCGCACCTCATTGTTTCCGGAGTGCGGCAAGGCACGCATGCTTTTGCGCTGCAACAGCGCAACGGCCAGTGGCAAGCCAGCGCAGTGTGGAAAAACGCTGAAGTCGCGATGTACATGAGTTCGCCGGTGTATGGCGACGGCTTGATCTATGGCCACTCCGCCAAACAGAAAGGCCAGTTCGTTGCGCTCGATGCCAAAACTGGCGCCTTGCGTTGGGCCTCGGAAGGCCGCGAAGGCCCTCACGCTTCCGTCTTACTCGCGCCGCGCCATCTCATTTATCTGACCAATGACTCCGATCTTATTGTCGCTCGGCGCAATACCGCCAAGCTTGAAATCGAACGGCGTTATGACGTCGCCGCTGCGGAGACTTGGGCCATGCCGGTTTTTTGCGGTACGGATATTTTTGTGCGTGATGCGACAGGGTTGATTCGGTTGACCTATCACCAGAATTAATGCTTCAATAAACCGGAGCGCGCCAATGCCTCAACCTCGAGTTCTGATTCTATTCTTTTTTCTCTTCGTCTTGGCAACACAAACGTTTGCTCAAACGGCCATCGATTCCAGCAGCGTGACAGTACTCCGCGCTTATGTCGAAGCTTACAATCGACACGACGTTGACAAACTCATGACGCTGGTCACCGATGATTTTGCATATTTTAGCGTGGCCGGCGATTCGATGCAACGCGACATTCGCGGCAGCGCGCTGTTGCGAGAATGGTTGACCGGTTATTTTCATTCGTTGCCGACGGTACGTTCGGTGATTGAAGATATTTTTCCCTGCGGCGCTTACCTGGCCATGCGCGAACGGGCAATCTGGCAAAGCAAAAAAGGCGAGCGCAGCCAGGTGGCGATCGGTGTTTATGAAATCAGTAATGGTCGTATTCGCCGCGCATGGTATTTTCCGGTACAAAAGATTTAGCCTCCGGCTTTTTCTGCATATTTCATATTGCCAAAACAACGGCGCGGCGTCAGGTTGAGGCGCCGCGCCGTTGTGGCTTTCCGGTTCACATTTAGTAAACGTTTTATCATCGTACCGGTCTAAAGTAGGAAATCGCAATCGAATTTATCAGACATTCGTGTGACTTATGTTATGTTTAGCGACGCGCTCGGGCATTCATTACATAATTGCCACGGGTTCTTTTTGCATTCTGTTCTCCGGCAAGATGTTAGTAGCTCAACCTGCCGGTTATCGTCTCGAACCCGTTTCGCTGGAACAAGGCGTTTCGCATAACCTCATTTATTGCATTAAACAAGATCGGCAGGGCTTTCTATGGTTTGGCACTATGCTCGGTTTGGTTAAATATGACGGTTACACTTATACAACGTTTCGTCATGATCCTAATGATTCGACGTCGTTATCCAACGATGATATTCTTGCACTGTATGAAGATCGGCAGCAGAATTTATGGATTGGTACTTACGGCGGCGGCTTAAACCTGTTGGCGCGTGGAACGGGAAAATTCGTGCGCTATGTTCACGCCGAGAGGGATTCGTCGAGTCTTGCCAATAACATCATTTGGGCGATAACCGAAGATCGCGTCGGTGCGATTTGGCTCGCCACCAATGGCGGCGGATTGAGCCGCTTTGATAAAACGATCCAACGTTTTACGCATTACCAACATCAAGCCGGCAATCTCAAAAGCTTGCCGAGCGACACCGTCTATGCGGTTTATGAAGATCGCCGCGGTGAGATTTGGGCTGGAACCCATCGGGGCCTGGCTAAATTCGATCGTGAACAAAATTGTTTTGTGCGTTATGCGCATCACCCCGAAAACCCCCAAAGCTTGAGCCACAATGTCGTCAAAACGATACTCGAAGATCATTGGGAAAATTTGTGGATTGGCACGGAGGGCGGCTTGAATAAATTTCGGCGCGAACTGGGAACGTTTGTGCATTATCGGCGCGATCCCGCCAATACGGCGAGTTTAAGCGGAAATTTTATTAATACCATTTACGAAGATCAATCACAAAATTTGTGGATCGGCACCGCAAACGGTTTGAATCATTTCAATCGCGCCCAGGAAAATTTTACTCGTTATTTCGATAATTCGGCGATTGCCAATAGCCAGAGCAGCGGCTTCGTCACCACGCTTTGCCAGGATTACTCCGGTATTTTTTGGGTGGGCACTTCTTACAGCGGCGTATTTCGCCTGCTACCGGCACGCTGTAAATTCGCGCATTACAAATCCGATCCCCTTGACAACACGAGCTTGCGGCATAACCATATTCAGGCGCTGCACGAAGATCACACCGGAAAAATCTGGGTCGGCACGGTGAATGGTCTTGATGCACTTGATGAAAGAACCCAGCGCTTCGAGCATCATGCGCTCGAGTCCGGCAAGCACAATCCGCGGCTCGGTAATGTGGTGAATACGCTTTATACCGACAGAAACGGCGTGCTTTGGATCGGCACCTATGCCGGGTTGAATCAAATCGATCACGTGCGCCGGCGTGCCAATGTATATCGCCACGATCCTGCTGATACCAATAGTGTAAGCAGCAATGGCATCACCGCGTTGCACGAAGATAAATTCGGGACGTTATGGGTTGGCACCAATACCGGATTGAATCGTTTTGAGCGCGCGACGCAAAACTTTACGCGTTTCAATCTCTCGATTGAGGGCCCGGCAAATCATGTGTTGGCCATTCATGAAGAGGCAACCGGTGCTTTATGGATAGGAACATATGGCGGCCTCACGCGTTTCGATCCGGCGCGAAAGCGTTTCACGCGATTCGTGCAGCGCCCCAATGAGGTTAGCAGTTTGAGCAATAATTATTGTTTTGCTATTTGTGAGGATGACTCGAATCGATTGTGGATTGGCACCGGTGGGGGCCTTGAGGCCTTTGATCGCGCGACCGAGACTTTTACGCATTTCACTGAAAAAGATGGCTTGCCGAACAGCGTCATTTGCGCCATCGTTGCCGGCAATGACGGCGTGCTTTGGTTAAGCACGCACAAGGGGCTTTCGCGTTTCGATACACGGACGCATTCATTTAAAAATTTCGATCTCGCCGATGGATTGCAAAGCAACATGTTCAATCCCGGCGCGTATGGCCGGAGGAAAAATGGCGCAATGCTTTTCGGGGGCGTCAATGGATTCAACCTGTTTCATCCGGATAGCCTGCACGCCAATGCGTTTGTTCCACCCGTAGCCATTACCGCATTCAAAATATTTGACCAGGTGCAACAGTTCGCCGGCGAAATTACCAAGCTGCCGCGAATCAACCTCGCGCACGATCAAAACTTTTTTTCCTTTGAATTTGCGGCGCTCGATTTCACGCGCGCGGAAAAGAACCTTTACGCTTACAAGCTCGAAGGCCTGGATGCTGATTGGATTTATGCCGGTACCCGGCGTTTTGTTGGTTATACCAATATGCCGCCCGGCGAGTATGTGTTTCGCGTCAAAGGTTCGAACAACGATGGGATTTGGAATGACCAGGGTGCTGCCGTGCGCCTCAAAATTTCACCGCCATTTTGGAAGACGTTTTGGTTCGCCGCAACTTGTTTGGGAATGGGGCTCGCCCTCATATTGGGGCTACATAAATATCGCTTACGGACGAAGCTCAGACAATTTCAGGAAGTCGAAACTGCGCGCCGGTTGGAGAATGAAAGCGTTCGCAAAAAAGCGGCAAACGATTTTCACGACGAGCTGGGCCATCGCTTGACGAAAATCGCGTTATTCAGCGAAATCGTCAAGCGTAAGCTCAACGGCGGCGCGCCAGAGATAACCGGCTATCTCGATAAAATCATTGACGCGTCGCATCGCTTGGTTAATGATACGCGCGATTTTATCTGGACGCTGGATCCCGGCAAAGATTCGTTGTATGAAGTTATTTTCTATCTCAAGGATTTTGCCGATGAATTGTTTGATCGCACGGGAATTGTTTTTCAGCTCGACGGCCTGTCGCCGGCGTTGGAGCGCCTAAAAGTTTCGCCGGAAGCCAAGCGGCATCTGACGCTTATTTTTAAAGAAGGCTTAAACAATGCGCTTAAACATGCAGGCTGCAAAATGGTTACGCTTGCCGTGACGTGGCAAGATGATCAACTTGCCATGACTCTGACCGATGATGGCAAGGGTTATCATGGCGTGCACAATGGTAATGGGCATGGTTTAAAGAGTATGCATGAACGCGCAAAAAAAATTCATAGCCACTTGCAAATTTTTTCAACGCCAACCGGCCACGGTACCACCGTCCAACTCCACACCACACTGAATGGCCATGTTAAAATTTAGCCCAGACCAAAAGCGCCAGACAGTGGCCCGGCAAGAGCCTGAGCTTATCGCCGTCGCCATTGTTGAAGATGACGAAGATATTCGCGAAAGCTTGGGCTTGCTTATTGACGACGCCCCCGGCTTTTACTGCTTGAATATGTATGGTGATTGCGAAACGGCAATCGCCGGTATTCAACGTGAGAAACCCGATGTCATCTTGATGGATATTCAATTGCCCGGCATGTCCGGCATTGAAGGCGTCGAGCGCATTAAAAAAACGGCGGCAGTCGATATCATCATGTTGACTGTTCACAAAGACGATGAACTGGTGTTTCGCGCCCTTTGCGCCGGCGCGAGTGGTTATCTGGTTAAAAACACCAAACCAGAAAGAATTTTGGAAGCGATTCGCGATGTTTATGAAGGCGGCGCGCCGATGAGTAGTAATATTGCGCGGATGATCGTCAATTCCTTCCGCCGCACGACGCAGTCTCCCTTGACGCCGCGTGAAACAGCAGTGCTCGCCCAGCTCTGCAAAGGCCAAAGCTACAAAATGATTGCCGATACGCTTTTCGTCAGCGAGCAAACCGTGCATTTCCATATCAAAAATATTTATCAAAAGCTGCAGGTCCATTCCAAATCCGAAGCCGTGGCCGTGGCGCTGCGGGAACGGCTCGTCTAAAACCCCCAGTTTTGGCGGGTGCATCCTACCGTTTCCTTCCCTACTTTAATCTTAACGACACAAGCATAAAAACTGTCATTCCGCAGATTTTTTACTGCAAACACATTGCGGGTGCAAAACAAAATTCTCTCGGAATGAT
Source organism: uncultured Cytophagia bacterium (assembly GCA_964477305.1). Classification (GTDB taxonomy): domain Bacteria; phylum Zhuqueibacterota; class Zhuqueibacteria; order Zhuqueibacterales; family Zhuqueibacteraceae; genus Zhuqueibacter. The sequence continues at coordinate 4,276 of CAYZFF010000011.1, read as the reverse complement.
AGGCGCGCGAGTCGTGAATTTTCCCATCAATTTCGGTTAAATTAATTTTGAGGCCGTAAATGATTAATCCGGCGAAAGCCACACCCAATTGTCCGCTAAAATTTCTATTCTTATCATGGCTCGCCTTACTTTTTAACGCAGCGCTTTATTCGCAAACGTTTGTTAAAATAACCGACGTGAATAATCCCATTGTCAGCGACGCTGGCGCGGCGCCTAATTCTTATACCGGATGCAGTTGGGTGGATTATGATAACGATGGCAAATTAGATCTGTTTGTCAATCAAAAACTACTCTATCGCAATCTTGGCAACGGCAATTTCGCGCGAGACAATACGGCGATTACCAATCAAGGCAGTTCCTTTGGGAACTCCTGGGCGGATATCGATAATGACGGCGATCTGGATTGTTTTGTTACAGGTGGAGCGCCACGCGGATCCTTTTTGTATCGCAATGAAGGCAATCGTGTATTCACCAAAATTAGAACCGGTGCCATCGGTGATAGTTTACGCAATGTGGGTTGGACTGCCGCCTGGGCCGATTACAACAATGACAGTTTTATCGATTTGATCATTGCGGCAGCGTTGGGTGTTCCTGGCGTCAACCATTCAAATGTTTTTTTGCACAACAATGGCAACGGCACTTTCACGCGCATCGACACTTCAGTTGTGGCGCAGGGGATAACGACGTACACGGTTCCCAGTTGGTCGGATTTTGACAATGATGGCGATATGGATTTATCGATTGGCACCGGTCCGGTCGGCAGCAAAGGGCCCGATTATTTCTATCGCAATCAATTTAAAGAGACCGGTAAAGCATTTTTCACGCGCCTCACCGCCGGTCCACTTACCACCGAAACACGCGACGGTCAATTGATCAATTGGATTGACTACGACAATGACGGCGATTTGGACGTTTACATCGCCAATCTCACCGGCAACGGCGGCGCTTCCGGCTTGGCGAACGATTTATTCCGCAATGATCGCGGCGCTTTCACCAAAATGACCAGCGCGCAAGTCGGCAGCATCGTCACCGATGCCGATCTTTCGCTCGGTTCGGTGTGGCAGGATTTTGACAATGACGGCGATCTCGACTGTTTTGTCAATAATGACAATGGACTTAGAAACCGCTATTACCAAAATAACGGCAACGGCACTTTCACCCGCCTCGATAATCTGGCAATTGTGGCAGTGGCCGGAAGTTATTACAGCGCGTCTGCCGGTGATTATGACAATGACGGCGACGTGGATTTATTCACCAATGGCCCCGCGCAGGCAAAGGGTTTGTTTCGCAATGATCTGAGTAACGGCAATCGCTGGATTAATATTTTGTGCAAAGGCACGGTTTCCAATCGGGCCGCCATCGGCGCAAAGGTGCGGGTGAAAGCAATAATCAACGGCGCCGCGATTTGGCAAATTCGTGAAATCTCCAGTCAAAATTGTTTCAACGGCCACAATATGTTGAACGCGCATTTCGGCTTCGGCAATGCCGCAACGCTTGACTCGCTCAAAATCGAATGGCCTTCCGGCAAGATTGACGTTTTAAAAAATGTTGCAACGAATCAATTTCTCACCGTGACTGAAGGCAGCAGCCCTACTGGCGTCCATGGAAATAATCTGCAACTACCGCAGGGGTTGGGCCTGGAACAAAATTATCCCAATCCTTTTAACCCCTCAACGAAAATTCGCTATCATTTGCCGAACCGGCAATTCGTTACTCTTAAAGTCTTCGACGTTCAGGGGCGCGAAATTTTAACGTTAGTCAATTCCGTCCAAAATGCTGGCGCGCATGAAATTCTTTTTGAAGCGTCAAAACTCGCGAGCAGCGGTCTTTATTTTTTGCAAATTCAAGTTGGCCAATTCCGCCAGATGCGCAAAATGGCGTTGACAAGATAAGTTATTCGACGGCTACAATCCTTCAGTGACGAAGCCGTTGAAGTGTTGTCGACGACGCACCAATTGAAAGGAGATGAAATCATGCAACAAAGAGCATTGCTTGCCGTCGTATGTATTGTTCAGCTTTTATGCTATGAAATAGTCGCGGCACAATGGATCGGCCAAGCCAGCGGCACCAATCAAACGTTGCTGGGCGTTTCGTTCACGAACGCCAATGTGGGCATCGCCGTCGGCGTGAATGGTTTGATTTTGCGAACCACCAACGGCGGCAACAATTGGAATGTGCAAACGAGCGGCACGACGCGATTTCTGCGCAGCGTGCACTTTGTGGATGCGAACACGGGTATGGCGGCAGGGGAGAACGGCATCATTTTGCGGACAACCAATGGCGGCGTGAATTGGACGAGCCAGTCGAGTGGCACGACGAATACTTTCGTTCATGTTCATTTCAGCGATGCGAACACTGGCAATGCCGTCGGCCTGAACGGCACGATCACCCGCACCAACGACGGCGGCGCGAGTTGGAGCAATCAAATCAGCGGCACAACGGTAGAGTTGGCAGGCGTTTATCTGGCCAATCGCAACATTGGAACGATTGTTGGATTTGGCGGTATTATTTTGCGTACGACGAACGGCGGCGCCACCTGGGCGCGCCAAAACAGCGGCGTGACGACAGATTTGCGCAGCGTGCATTTCGTCAATGCTGATACGGGTTTCGTCGTCGGTTACAATGGCACGATTTTGCGCACCAATAACGGCGGCACGAATTGGGCGCGCCAAACGAGTGGCACGGCAAACAATCTTTTTAGTGTGCATTTTGTTGATGCCAACATTGGCACCGCGGTGGGCACGGGCGTCATTCTTCGCACGACGAACGGCGGCTCGACCTGGCGCAGTCAAATCAGTGGCATTACGTCTGATCTTTACAGCGTTCATTTCTCCGACCCCAATAATGGCGCCGCCGTTGGCCAGCTCGGAAGAATTTTGCGTACAACAAATGGCGGAGGCACAACCAAGGTCGAGGAAAAAGATTCGGCGCCGCCGGAAAAATTTGGTTTAGAACAAAATTATCCAAACCCGTTTAATCCCACGACGAAAATTCGCTATTATTTGCCGAGCGCGCAACTCGTTACCATAAAAGTTGTTGATATTTTGGGCCATGAAATCGCCACCTTGGTCAATGCACCGCAAGCCGGCGGCAGCCACGAAACCATCTTTGAAGCGTCATTGCTGGCGGCCGGCGGCATTTATTTTGTTCGGATGACGGCGGCTCATTTTAACCAAACGCGAAAAATGTTGTTGGTGCGGTGAAAGCAGAATGTAAAAATGGAAGAGACTCTCTTTATTTTCGGCAAAAGTTTAGTCTAAATTTTAGGAGAGACGTAACACATGGATGAACAAAAATTTCTCGAAACGTGGGACATTCACCATCGCATCAACCTTTATCTTTTGGATGCCATTGAACCGGCCCATTTGCAAGACGTGGCTGCTTCCAAAGGCCGTAGTGTCGGCGAGCAGTTTGCACATTTGCACAATGTCCGTTTGATGTGGTTAAAAAGCGCGGCCCCCGAGTTGTTGGGCAAACTGCAAAGTTTTGAGAAAACGGAGGCGGGCAATAAAACGATGTTGCGACAAGCGCTGCACGACTCTAGCGCAGCAATCAGGAATTTGCTCGAAAAAAGCCTGGCGGGCGATGGCAAAATTAAAGGCTTTAAACCGCATGTCGTCGCTTTTCTCGGTTATCTGATTGCGCACGAGTCCCATCACCGCGGCCAGATCATTCTCGCGTTGAAACAATCGCAGCATCTGCCGGATAAAAAAATTCTGTATGGCCTTTGGGAATGGGGCGTGCGGTGATTGGCAAGCGCTAACGAAAGAATAGCAAAATGAAATTGCCTTGCTTGGTAAACTTGTTCTTCATACCGCTAATGGCTGCCCACGTCTTGGCCTGTAAAAAGAACACTATGGCGGCGCTGAATTTTGTAGAGGCGGAGTCCACGACATTGCGTTTTACCAGCAATGGCGCAACGCTGGAAGGGACGCTGGAAATACCGGCTGCGACCTCACCGACACCGTTGCTCATCTTCGTGCATGGTTCGGGGCAGAGAACGCGCAGCGATTATCAAAGCTATGTAAGCCGATTTAAACCGAAAGGCTTTGCCATTTTTCGCTATGACAAACGTGGCGTTGGCGCTTCCGCTGGCGTTTATTCGGGTGTCGGAGTTGCCAACGGCAAAACCATTTTGCCGCAACTTGGCGAAGACACCCACGCCGCGATTCAAATGCTCAAGCATCATCCGCGACTTGATTCGACGCGCATCGTTTTGATCGGCGCCAGCCAGGCCGGCTGGATTATTCCAGTCGCGGCGACACTTTCGTACAAT
>CAYZFF010000010.1:0-34506 GCA_964477305.1 uncultured Cytophagia bacterium | reverse complement strand
AGCTGTTGGTCGCGGGTTCGAGTCCCGTCTCCCGCTCGAAGGGAAAGACAAAAGGCAGGCAGTAAAGAGTAATAATTGTAATACCGCAGGTATTTGTAGGTGTAATCTGTCATGCTGGAAGCATCCTGTTAAGATCAAGCCCGGTGCTGGATTGAAACAAGATTCCTCCGGAATGACATTCTTCTCTGCTTATAACCTGCAATATTATGACAAGGCAAATTTTAAAATAGGCAACATTCTATGAGAGAAATTATCACGCTCGAATGTGGCGACTGCAAGCGCCGCAATTATTCGATGACCAAAAACAAAAAGCTGCACACGGCGCGCGTCGAATTTAAAAAACATTGTCCGTTCTGCAAGAAGCACACGACGCATAAAGAGACACGGTAGAAGCAAAAAGATAAACGGCAAAAAAGAAAAATTGAAATTTCTTTTTTGCTTTTTTCGCTGTTTTTCTTTTTTGCGGTTGTTAGGCCTGTAGCTCGAACTGGCTAGAGCGCCGGTCTCCAAAACCGGATGTTGGGGGTTCGAATCCCTCCAGGCCTGCTGTAAGGTTATGAGCAATAATAAATTTTAAATTGAAAATTTTCAGTTTAAAATTGTCAATTTGCATTTTAGCATTTACCGGTTTGTCTGAGGACCAAGAATGGCTCTCGTTGAAAAGATTAAAAAATTTGTGCTGGATGTCCGTCAAGAGATGTCCAAAGTGAGTTGGCCAACCCGTGATGAATTGAAGGGGTCCACCGGTGTGGTCATTATGTTTTCACTCATCTTTGCCGTTTATACGTTCGGGGCCGACCGGATTTTGCAAGTGTTGGTCAAGCTGCTGTTGACGGCCAATTAACACATGATTGGTTGAATTGTGGACGAAGCGACTGAAAAAAAAGAGCCGCCAGTGACGAAGTGGTATGCCATTCACGTCCTGTCCGGCCATGAGCGTAAGGTCAAGGCGTATATCGAGAACGAAGCCAAGGCGCTGAACTTGACCGAGCGCATAAAAAATGTGCTGATCCCGGCGGAAGAAATCACGGAGATGCGCGAGGGCAAAAAACGCACGCGCAGCAAAACGTTCTTTCCCGGGTATATGCTGGTGGAAATGACGCTGGATAAGGAAACCCAGTATCTCGTCACCAACACGCCCGGGGTGACGAATTTTGTCGGGCCTAAAAACATTCCGCAATCTCTGCGGCAGGACGAAGTGGATCGCATTATCGGCCGCGTGCAGGAAAGCCGTGAGCGCGAGGTGATCTCGATTCCGTTCCGCGTCGGCGATCCGATTCGCGTGACCGACGGGCCATTCTCGGATTTCACCGGCTTCATTGAAGAGTTGAATGAAGAGAAGAAAAAAGTGAAGGTGATGGTCAGTATCTTCGGCCGTTCCACGCCGGTCGAGTTGGATTTTCTGCAGGTTGAATTGGAGAAGTAGTGTATTTTTGCCTTAATTTGTGAAAGTGTCACCCCGAGCGAAGTCGAGGGGTGGCTCGACTCCGCTCGCCATGACAAATTGAGGCAACTGTGTTCAAGCAACAAGGACGAATTAAAGAGAAGTTTTTTGGCGCGTGCTCAAATAGTGAGATAAAAAATGGCAAAGAAAGTCGTCACTCAAGTCAAGTTGCAAATTTCCGCCGGCCAAGCCAATCCTTCGCCGCCGGTCGGTCCGGCGCTCGGCCAGCACGGCGTGAACATTATGGAATTTTGCAAGCAGTTCAATGCGCGAACGGCGGATAAATCGGGCCTCGTCATTCCAGTCATTATTACGATTTTTTCCGACCGGTCGTTTACCTTCATTTTGAAGACGCCGCCAGCCTCGATTTTATTGGTAAAAGCGGCGGGCCTGGAAAAAGGCTCCGGCGAACCGAACCGTAACAAAGTAGGTAAAGTCACCAAAGATCAGGTGCGGAAAATCGCCGAGACCAAAATGGTGGATTTGAACGCCAATGATGTTGAAGCGGCTATGCGCATGGTGGAAGGCACGGCGCGGAGCATGGGAATTGAGATTGCCGCCTAGCGCAGAGCGCGTGGCGCATAGTGAAATTCAGATTGCGCTTAGCGCTTGGCGCTTGGCGTATTTTCGGGAAAGGTTAATATGAACCCCAGTCGTCGTTTTGAAGCATTGCAAAAATTGGTCGAGCCCAAAAAAGAATATTCGCTGGATGATGCGGTGAAGTTGCTGAAGAAAACCGCGACGGCGAAATTTGATGAAACCGTGGAAGTTGCGGTGCGGCTCGGCGTCGATCCGCGTCATGCCGATCAGGCGGTGCGCGGCACGGTGGCATTGCCGCATGGCACCGGCAAAACCGTGCGCGTGTTGGTGCTGTGCAAAAGCGCCAAAGAAAAAGAGGCTAAAGACGCCGGCGCCGACTTTGTCGGGTTTGATGAATTTATCAAAAAGATCAACGAAGGCTGGTTTGATTTTGATGTGATGATCGCCACGCCGGATGTGATGGGTGAAGTCGGTAAGTTGGGCAAGACGCTCGGCCCACGCGGCTTGATGCCGAACCCGAAAAGCGGCACGGTTACGCTGGATGTCGGCAAGGCGGTGAAAGAAGTGAAATCCGGCAAGATCGAATTTCGCGTTGATAAATCCGGCATTTTGCATGTGAACATCGGCAAGGCCTCGTTTTCCGAGCCGCAATTGACCGATAATATTCGCGCTTTTGTTGACACGGTGGTGCGCTTGAAGCCGGCCTCGGCGAAAGGCCAATACATCCGGAGCATTACGATTTCCAGCACCATGGGGCCGGGGATTGCGCTGGATCGCAGTATCGCCACGGTCGAGGCGAAAGCGTAGTTTCGTCGTAGTGCATTTAGGCACTGCGATAGCAAATTAAAGCGAAGTTTATTTCTTGAGCACTGTGCCCCTGAAGGGCTACTACAAAAAAGTTTATAGAGAAAATATTATGGAACAAACCCGAGTCATCCGGCCGGAAAAAGCCGAAGCGGTGGCGCTCTTGAGCGAGAAATTTGCTCAAGCAAAAAGTATTTTTCTCACCGATTTCACCGGTTTAACGGTCGCCGCGGTCACGAATTTGCGCCGCAATTTCCGCAAGTCCAACGTCGATTATGTGGTGAGCAAAAACACGTTGGTGCGCATTGCCGCGGAGCAGGCCGGTTTTGAAAAGCTCGTGCCGTTTCTGGAAGGCCCGACGGCGCTGGCGTTTGGCATGAAAGACGCGGGCGCGCCGGCGAAAGTGATTTTGGATTTCATGAAGGCCAACCAGAAGCCGGCGATCAAGGCGATTATTTATGAAGGGCAATTTTTCGAGGCGAAGCAGGCCGAGGCGATTTCCAAATTGCCGAGCCGCGAAGAAGTGCTCGCGCAATTGGTTGGCGTCTTGAATGCGCCGCTGACGAACTTGGTCGGCAGTTTGAATGCCGTGTTGAGCAGCTTTGTCTATGTGACGAAGGCGTATGCGGACAAGCGCGAGCAAGAACCCGCGGCCGCGCCGCCGGCGCAGTGAGCCGTGTGCAGTCATTAGTTTTCAGTAGTTCTGTCATTCTGTAGAAATCTTGTTATTGATTAAAAATAGCTTCTGTTTACAAATGAGATTTTTTGCGAAATGACGATGTCAGTGATTGGATAATAACGTAGCATTTTATTAAAAGCAACTTTTCGTAAATCAAGGAGGTTTCACCGTGTCTACCGCAGTGTCCCCGAAGCAGGAAGAACTCCTGCAATCTATTGAGACGATGTCGGTGCTCGATCTCGTCAACCTGGTCAAAACGATGGAAGAGCGTTGGGGCGTGAAAGCCGCGGCGCCGATGATGGCGATGCCCGCGATGGGCGCGGCTGGCGCTCCGGCGGCAGCTCCGGCGGCTGAGGAACAGACGGAGTTTAACGTCATTCTGGCCAGTGCCGGCGCGAACAAAATCAATGTCATTAAAGTGGTGCGGACTTTGACCAATCTCGGCTTGAAAGAAGCCAAGGACTTGGTGGATGGCGCGCCGAAGACGTTGAAGGAAGGCGCCAGCAAAGACGAAGCGCAGCAAATGAAGGCGAAATTGGAAGAAGCCGGCGCCACCGTCGAAGTCAAATAATAGCGGTTGCAGCGACTTGTCATTCGCAAGAAAAAAACAGGCAAAATGATCAGCCGGTAAATGGATTTCATGATTTAGCGGAAAATAATTTTGCCGATTTTTGCTGAATGACATTTTATTCTGAAGAATCAAGGACGTAGCGCCTGTGGCGCGGCCGAGTTTAGGATGAGTTAATTAAACGTGAGCCTAAGATGTTTCAAAATTTAGAGCGTCGTTCATTTTCAACGTTGAACGCGGTCATTGATCTGCCCGATTTGTTGGATATTCAGCTCAAGTCGTTTTTTGACTTTATGCAAGCCGAGATCGACCCGGCGAAGCGCTCCAATAAGGGCATGCATGGCGTGTTCACGAGTATTTTCCCGATTTATGACAGCCGGGAAAATTTTTGTTTGGAGTTCGTCGAATATTATATCGAGAAACCCAAGTACGATGTGGACGAATGCCAGGAACGCGGGGTCACTTACTCGGTTCCGCTGAAGGCGAAGCTGCGCCTGTCGGTGAAAGATGAAGAAAGCGGCACGTTCGGTGAAACCACCGAACAAGTGGTGTATCTCGGCAATATTCCGTACATGACCAACCGCGGTACCTTCATCATCAATGGCGCCGAACGCATCGTCGTCAGCCAGTTGCACCGCTCGCCCGGGGTGTTTTTTGATGAATTGAAACATCCGAACGGCACGAAGATGTTTGCGGCGCGCATCATTCCGTTGCGCGGCTCGTGGGTGGAATTCACGACCGATATCAACGACGTGATGTATGTTTATATCGACCGCCGCAAAAAATTTCCGGTGACCACGTTGTTGCGCGCGCTGGGTTATTCCACCGACCGCGATTTGTTGCAGCTTTTCGATCTCGTGGAAGAAGCCGAATTGACCGGCGCGCAGGCGAAAAAAGCGCTCGGCCGCCAGTCGATTGCCGACGTGGTCGACCGCGACACCGGCGAAATTTTGCTGGAAAAAGACATCGAGATCACCGAAGAAATTTTGGAGCGGCTGAAAAAGGCGAAGATCGACTCGCTGCGTCTGCTACGGTCGATGAGCGCCGCGGATCCCGAAGTGATTTCCAATACGCTGCGCCGCGACAATGCGAAATCGCAGGAAGACGCGTTGGAGACAATTTACCGTCAATTGCGCGCCGGTGATGCGCCGGATATGGACACCGCGAAGCAGCTTTTGGAGCGCCTCTTTTTCAATCCGAAACGTTATGATCTCGGCGACGTCGGCCGGTATCGCTTGAATAAAAAACTCGGTTTGAATATTCCGCTCGAAACGTTGGTGCTGACGAAGGAAGACATCATTTCGATCATCAAGCATTTGCTCGAGATGCGCAACGGCCAGCGTTCCGCCGACGATATTGATCATCTCGGCAACCGCCGTATTCGCACCGTCGGCGAACAATTGGCGCAGCAGATGAGTCTCGGCCTATCGCGTATGGCGCGCACGATTAAAGAGCGCATGAACCTCCGCGACAGCGAGAAACTCACCCCGCAAGATCTCGTCAATGCCCGCACAATTATTTCCGTTATCAATACTTTCTTCGGCACCAGCCAGCTTTCGCAATTCATGGATCAAACGAATCCGCTGGCCGAACTGACGCACAAACGCCGGTTGTCCGCCCTCGGGCCGGGCGGCTTGACGCGCGAGCGCGCCGGCTTCGAAGTGCGTGACGTGCATTACACCCATTACGGCCGCCTCTGTCCGATTGAAACGCCCGAAGGTCCAAACATCGGTTTGATCTCATCGCTGACGACATTCGCGCGCATCAACGACTTCGGTTTTATCGAAAGCCCGTATCGCAAAGTGCATAATGGCCGCGTGTTGAACGAGATTGAATATCTTTCCGCCGATGATGAAGATCAGTACGTTATTGCGCAGGCCAATGCGCCCATCGATAACAAAGGCCATTACGAAAGCGATCGTGTAAAAGCGCGTATCAAGGGTGAATTTCCGGTGGTGCATCCCGATGAAGTTCATTACATGGACGTGTCGCCGAATCAAATCGTGTCGGCAGCAGCGGCATTGATTCCATTTCTCGAGCATGACGATGCCAACCGTGCGTTGATGGGATCGAACATGCAACGCCAGGCCGTGCCGCTGCTCACGCCGGAAGCGCCGCTCGTCGGCACCGGTATGGAAGACAAAGTGGCCCGCGATTCGCGCGCCATGATTATCTCCGAATATGACGGTGTGGTTGAACACGTCGAAGCCGGCCGTATCATCATTCGTCGCGAAATGCCGACCGGTCGCGGCAAGCGCCTTGATCCGGAGAGTTTGACGAATTATGATGAAGACGATAAGGTGACGTACAAGTGCACCAAATTCATGCGCACCAATCAGGGCACTTGTGTCAATCAGCGCCCGATTGTCAATGTCGGCCAACAGATTAAGAAGGGCGACGTGCTCGCCGATGGCTGCTCGACGCAGGGCGGCCGTTTGGCCTTGGGCCGCAATGTACTCGTGGCTTTCATGCCGTGGCGCGGTTATAATTTTGAAGACGCCATCGTCATTTCCGAAAAAGTGGTGCAGAAGGATATTTACACGTCGATTCACATTGAAGAATTCGATCATCAGGTGCGCGACACCAAGCGCGGTGAAGAGGAGTTGACGCGCGAAATTCCCAACGTCTCCGAAGAGTCGACGAAAGATTTGGATGAAAATGGCATCGTCCGCATCGGTGCGGAAGTGCAGGCCGGTGATATTTTGGTCGGCAAAGTTACGCCCAAAGGCGAAACCGATCCGACGCCGGAAGAAAAATTGCTCAAAGCCATCTTCGGCGAAAAAGCCGGCGATGTAAAAGACGCCTCATTGAAAGCGCCGCCGGGATTGAAAGGCGTGGTGATTGACGCGAAGCTCTTTTCGCGCAAAAAGAAAGACCCGAAGGCGAAACGGCAGGACAAAAAGCGGCTCGACGAAATTGAAGAATGGATTGTGGTCGAACGCAAGCGCATTCTGAAGTTGCGCGATGAGAAACTCACGAACGTATTGACCGGCGAAATCTCCGCGACGCTGCGCCATATTAAAGATGGCAAAGTCGTGTTGCGGGCGGGCGCGGAATTGACGGCAGAACGTTTGGCGGAATTGGATTTTGATAAGCTCGATCGCAGCGAAGGCTGGACGGAGAAAAAGAAGGTTAACGAAAGTATTGAGTTGATCTTTGAATCGTATGAGCGCCGGCTGCGCGATACGAATGAAGAGTATGAACGCCGTAAAGTAAAAATCACCGTCGGCGACGAATTGCCGCCCGGCATCGTGCAACTCGCGAAAGTGTACGTGGCCAAACGCCGCAAGCTGATGGTCGGTGACAAGATGGCCGGCCGTCACGGCAACAAAGGCGTGGTGGCGCGTATCGTGCCGATGGAAGATATGCCGTACATGCCGGATGGAACGCCGGTTGACATCGTGCTCAATCCGCTCGGCGTGCCGTCGCGTATGAACCTCGGCCAGATTTTTGAAACCAACCTCGGCTGGGCTGCGGCAAAATTGGGACTCGCGTATTCGACCCCGGTGTTTGACGGCGCGACGCATGATGAAGTGTTGGAAGAAATGAGCAAGGCTGGATTGCCGGAAAGCGGCAAAGCGCAATTGCATGATGGGCAAACCGGTGAACCGTTTGCCGAGCAAGTCACCGTCGGCCAAATTTATATTATGAAGCTGTCGCATTTGGTCGAGGACAAAATTCACGCGCGCTCGATTGGGCCGTATTCGCTCATCACGCAGCAACCGCTCGGCGGCAAGGCGCAATTCGGCGGCCAGCGTTTTGGTGAAATGGAAGTGTGGGCGCTCGAAGCCTATGGCGCGGCGCACACGCTGCAAGAAATTCTCACGGTAAAATCCGATGACGTGCGCGGCCGCTCGAAAGTGTATGAAGCCATTGTGAAGGGCGATAATTTGCCCGAGCCGGGATTGCCGGAGTCGTTTAATGTGTTGATTCGTGAATTACAGGGCCTCGGCCTTGACGTCGAATTGCTCGACGAAAATGGCAAAACGTAAGAGGTAAAACGGAAAAGCGTAGCGCGCTGCACTGATGGCGTTTTATGTTTTATCCGGATGCGGGAGCTTGAAGTTGAACGGCTGCATAAGCCGATAGTAGCGAATCAAATTTTTCCTATAAAGCCTATGATGAATATGTTTGCCAAACACGAACCTGCAGCGCGCCGGAATTTTGGCTCGATTGCGATTAAGTTGGCTTCACCGGATAAAATTCTCGAACGGTCGCACGGCGAAGTGACCAAGCCGGAAACGATCAACTATCGTTCGTTCAAACCCGAGAAAGACGGCCTGTTTTGCGAAAAGATTTTTGGTCCGGTCCGCGACTGGGAATGCCACTGCGGCAAATATAAACGCATTCGTTATAAAGGCATCGTTTGTGACCGTTGCGGCGTCGAGGTGACGACGAAATCGGTGCGGCGCGAGCGCATGGGCCACATCAGTCTCGCGGTGCCGGTGATTCACATTTGGTATTGGAAGTCGCTGCCGACAAAAATCGGCTATTTGTTGGGCATCGGCGTCAAGGATTTGGAGCGCATTATCTATTATGAATCCTATGTGGTGATTCAGCCCGGCAACAGCGGCTACAAATTTAAAGATCGCATCAGCGAAGAAGAATATTTCAAAGTCACCAGCGAGATGCCGGAAGCAGCCGAAGGCGATGAGAACGACCCGAATCGTTTCGTTGCGAAAATTGGCGGCGAGGCGGTTTTGGAATTGTTGCGGCTTACGGATGTCGACCGGCTTTCCGTGGAGTTGCGCGCGCAGGTCAAGGTTGAAACCTCTTTTCAGCGGAAGGCCGATGCGCTCAAACGGTTGAAAGTCATCGAAGCGTTGAAAAAGAGCGGCAATCGTCCCGACTGGATGGTGATGTCGGTGATTCCGGTGATTCCACCGGAATTGCGCCCATTGGTGCCGTTGGAAGGCGGCCGTTTCGCGACTTCGGATTTGAACGATCTGTACCGCCGCGTGATCATCCGCAACAATCGTCTGAAGAAGCTCAAAGAGATCAAAGCGCCGGAAGTGATTTTGCGCAATGAGAAGCGCATGTTGCAGGAAGCGGTGGACGCGCTGTTTGACAATGGCCGCAAGACCGCGGCCGTGCGCGGTGACGGCAATCGCCCGCTGAAATCGCTCTCCGATATGTTGCGCGGCAAGCAAGGCCGTTTCCGTCAAAACTTGCTCGGTAAACGTATTGACTATTCCGGCCGTTCGGTGATCGTCGTCGGCCCCGAATTGAAATTGCACCAATGCGGTTTGCCGAAAGAAATGGCGCTGGAATTGTTCAAGCCGTTTGTGATTCGCAAACTGGTCGAACGCGGCATTGCGAAAACGGTGAAGAGCGCAAAGAAACTGGTTGATCGCCGCGACACGAATGTTTGGGAAATTTTAGAAGAGATTATTGAAGATCATCCGGTGTTGCTCAACCGCGCGCCGACACTGCACCGACTCGGTATTCAAGCGTTCCAGCCGTTGTTGATCGAAGGCAAGGCCATTCAGATTCATCCGCTGGTTTGCGCCGCGTTCAATGCGGATTTCGACGGCGATCAAATGGCCGTGCATGTGCCGTTATCCTATTATTCACAGGTTGAAGCGCGCCTGTTGATGTTGTCCAGCCATAACATTCTCTCGCCGGCCAGCGGCCGGCCGCTGGCGATTCCGAGCCAGGACGTGGTGTTGGGCATTTATTATCTGACGAAAGTTAAAAACGGCGACGTTGGCGAAGGCAAAATTTTCGCGAACCCCGACGAAGTCAATATTGCGTGGAACGACGGCAAGATGGGTTTGCATACGCGCATCAAAGTTCGGGTCGATGGCAAGATGATCGAGACGACGGTCGGGCGCGTGATTTTTAATCGCATCATTCCGAAAGAAATCGGCTTTGTCAATGAGTTGCTCACCAAGAAGCGCCTCGAAGAATTGGTTGCCGGCATCTACAAACAGCTTGGCAATTATCGCACGGCGATGTTTTTGGATGAGTTGAAGGGTGTTGGTTTTAATTTTGCCATGCGCGCCGGCATCACCGTTGGCGTCGGCGACGTTATTATTCCCGAAGAAAAGCAGAGTTATCTTGACAATGCCTTTAAGAAAACGCAAACGATTCAAGCGCAATACGAAAAAGGCGTCATTACCGACGGCGAACGTTATAACAAGATCATCGACATTTGGACGCATACCACGAGCGACGTCGCCGACAAGATGTTCAATCGTTTGAAAAATGATCGGCAAGGTTTCAATCCGATTTTCATGATGGCCGATTCCGGCGCGCGCGGTTCGAAAGAACAGATTCGTCAACTCGCCGGTATGCGCGGCTTGATGGCGAAGCCGCAGAAGAAAATGACCGGCCAGATGGGCGAAATCATCGAGAACCCGATTACCGCCAACTTCCGCGAGGGCCTGTCGGTGTTGGAGTATTTTATCTCCACGCACGGCGCGCGCAAAGGTTTGGCTGACACCGCATTGAAGACGGCGGACGCCGGTTACTTGACGCGCCGGTTGGTCGATGTTGCGCAGGATATGATTGTTTCGTCGGTGGATTGCGGCACGATTCTCGGCTTGCGCATCGGCGATTTGAAAGAAGGCGAAGAAATTATCGAGCCGTTGCGTGACCGCATTCTTGGCCGCGTGGTCGCGGAAGATGTGTATGATCCCGACTCCGGCGATATTATCATTGAAACTGGCCAGTTAATTGAAGAAGAAGTGGCAGATCGCATTGCCGCCGCCGGCATTGAAACGGTTTATATTCGGTCGGTGCTGACGTGTGAAGCCGAGCGCGGCATTTGCGCGAATTGCTATGGCCGCAATTTGGCTTCCGGGAAAATGGCCGATCAAGGCGAAGCCATCGGCGTCATGGCCGCGCAATCAATCGGTGAACCGGGTACACAGTTGACGTTGCGCACATTCCACATCGGTGGCACGGCTTCGCGTATTGCAGCGCAATCCCAGGTGCAGGCGAAGACTGAAGGCCGCGTGAATTTCGAGAATACGAAATTCATCACCCAAGAGGACGGCACCGTCATTGCGGTTGGCCGTAATGGCAAGCTAAAAGTGATCGACGAGAACAACCGCATCACCGCGCAATACGTGATTCCTTATGGCGCGACGATTCTGGTCAAAGAAGGCGACCGGGTGCCGGCGAATCAATTGGTGTTCAAGTGGGATCCGTACACGGCGAGCATTCTCTCGAATCACGACGGCTATGTGAAATTTAGCGACATTAAAGAAAATCTTACGATGCGCGAAGAGCTGGATGAAACCACCGGCCTGAAACAGCGCGTCATTATTGATACGCGTTTGCGCAATCTCAACCCGCAGATTCAGATCGTCGATGCCAACGGCAAGAAATTGAGCAGCTATATTCTGCCGACCCGTTCCTACCTGTTGGTGCAAGACGGCGAGCAAGTCAAGGGCGGCACCGTATTGGTTAAGATTCCGCGCGAAATCGCCAAGACGCGCGATATCACCGGTGGTCTGCCGCGCGTTGCCGAGTTGTTTGAAGCGCGCCGTCCGAAGGAACCGGCCATTGTCAGTGAAATTGATGGCGTGGTGAAATTTGGCGAGATCAAACGCGGCGTGCGCAAGATCAGCATCATCTCGCACGACGGCAAGGAAGAGAAAGTGTATCAGATTCCCTACGGCAAGCATGTGCTCGTGCATGACAGCGATTATGTGACTGCCGGCGAGAAACTTTCCGAAGGCTCGGTGGCGCCACAGGATATTTTGAATATCATGGGCCCGAACCGCGTGCAAGAATATCTCGTGAACGAAATTCAGGAAGTCTATCGTCTGCAGGGCGTGCGCATTAACGATAAACACATCGAAGTGATTGTGCGCCAGATGTTGCAAAAAGTGAAGATCGAAGATCCGGGCGACACCAATTACCTCGAAGGCGAGCAAGTGGACAAGATCCGCTTCCTGCAGCTTAATGAGACCATTCGCGATATGGTGGTCGTCACCAATCCCGGCGATTCCAAGTTTAAAATGGAAGCGCTGCTCGAGCGTGCTGAAGTTGAAAAGGTTAACGAGAAACTCACCAAGAGTAACAAAGAGCAGGTCGAGTTTCGTCCGGCGCAACCGGCAACGTTCCAGCCGCTGTTGCTCGGCATCACCAAAGCTTCATTGACGACCGATAGTTTCATTTCTGCCGCTTCGTTCCAGGAAACCACGCGCGTATTGACTGAAGCTTCGATCGAAGGTAAAGTTGACAATCTGCTCGGCTTGAAGGAAAATGTTATCATGGGCAATCTGATTCCGGCCGGAACCGGCATGATGCAATATAAGCGTTTGCGCGTGCAATCCGAAGAGCAGCCGGAAGAGATGAGTGAGTCGTTGCAAGCGGCAGGTTAAAAATTTTTAGTCTTCGGGTTCTCCCAATCGTCTGAACGATTGGGAGAATCTGAATTTCTTAAGAATTTTACACAAATTTAATCTTTGACGGCAAATGCCTCAGCTTGCAAAGATTGTGCAAAATGAAAAGAAAATTGTTGCTTTTTTTGTAGAAGTTGCGTATATTTTTTGCTCGTGTAATTGAAGGAGAGGTTGTTTGCCAACTATTAATCAATTAGTGCGTTTAGGTCGTGAACGACTAAAACGTAAGACCAAAGCGCCTGCGATGACGGGATCGCCGCAACGGCGCGGCGTGTGTACGCGTGTTTACACGACGACTCCGAAGAAGCCGAACTCGGCGTTGCGTAAAGTGGCGCGCGTTCGCTTGACGAACCAATACGAAGTGACCGCTTATATTCCTGGCGAAGGTCACAACCTGCAAGAACACTCGATCGTGCTCATTCGCGGCGGTCGTGTGAAGGATTTGCCGGGTGTGCGTTATCACATCGTGCGCGGCGTGTATGATACTGGCGGCGTTAATGATCGCAATCAGAGCCGCTCCAAGTATGGCGCAAAACGCAAAAAGGCCGCCGCCGCTTAATGGTTCACGAACGGCGTTTCACTAATTACGTCTTACGATTTTATAATTATGCGAAGAAATCAAGCAAATAAGAGAACGGTTCTTCCGGACCCCAAGTTTAGAAGCATTCTCGTCACGAAGTTCATCAATGTTCTGATGTATGGCGGCAAGCGCAGTGTCGCCGAGCGGATTTTTTATGATGCGCTCGATTTGGTTGGTGAGCGGACGAAGAAACAGGGCGTGGAAGTTTTCAATAAAGCTGTTGACAATGTTAAGCCGATGCTGCAGGTGAAATCGCGGCGGGTTGGCGGCGCCAACTATCAGGTGCCGGTCGAAGTTTCGGGTGAGCGGCGCCAGGCTTTGGCGATTCGTTGGCTGATTACCTATGCGCGGGAGCGAGGCGAGAAAACGATGGCCGATAAGTTGGCTGCCGAAATTGTCGCCGCGTCAAATAGTGAAGGTAATGCAGTGAAAAAGCGTGAAGACACGCATAAAATGGCGGAAGCCAATAAGGCCTTTGCCCATTTTAGATGGTAAGTTGATCGAATGTTGAAAATTTTAAATTGAAAACTTTCAATTTAAAATAACGGGTGATTGAGTTGCCAGGTTTGTAGTGTAACAGTAACATCAAAGTGTGTAACCATTATCTCCATACCTTCAGGAGAGGTTCGCTTTCTGGTGTTCTCTTGATGAAGATGGAGTTTTTTATGTCTAAAACTAACGAAATTTCTGAACTAAGGAAAACGCGCAATATCGGCATCATGGCCCACATCGATGCCGGCAAAACGACGACGACGGAGCGCATTCTTTATTATACCGGCCGTATTCATCGTATCGGCAATGTCGACGACGGTTCGACGACGACCGATTGGATGGAGCAGGAAAAAGAGCGCGGCATCACGATTACTTCGGCGGCCATTTCGTGCCAGTGGAAAGATTGTAATATTAATATTATTGACACGCCGGGTCACGTTGATTTTACAATTGAGGTTGAACGCTCGCTGCGCGTGCTCGATGGCGCGGTGGCGTTGTTTTGTGCGGTGGGTGGCGTTGAGCCGCAGTCTGAAACGGTATGGCGGCAGGCCGACCGTTATCGCGTCCCCCGGATTGCTTTCATTAATAAGATGGATCGCACCGGCGCCGATTTTTTTCATGCGCTGCAAATGATTCGTGAGCGTTTGGGCGCCAATGCAATACCGATTCAAATTCCGATTGGTAGTGCGGATATGTTTACCGGCGTCATCGACCTTATTGGCATGAAGGCGATGGTCTATAAAGATGAGACGCTCGGGGCAAAATGGGAGGATTTGGAAATTCCGCATGAGTTGCTGGCCAAGGCTAAGGAATATCGTACACACCTGCTCGAGGCGGTTTCGGAATACGACGACACTTTACTGGAAAACTACCTGCATGACAAGCCGATTACGGAAGAAGAAATTCGTGCGGCGATCAGAAAAGCGGTAATTGATGTCAGTATGGTGCCGGTGATGTGTGGCGCTTCCTATAAAAACAAGGGCGTCCAACCGTTGTTGGATGCGGTTAATTATTATTTGCCTTCGCCGTTGGATATGCCGGAAACGAAGGGAACCCATCCGAAAACGGGCGAAGAGTTAATTCGCAAACCCGATCCCGATGAGCCTTTGGCGGCGCTTGCGTTTAAAATTATGACCGACCCGTACGTCGGCAAATTGACCTACTTTCGTGTTTATTCCGGCAAGGTTGAAGCCGGTAGCTACGTTTACAACACGGTAAACGGCAAGAAAGAGCGCATTGGGCGTTTATTGCTAATGCATGCTGACAAGCGCGAAGACGTGCAAGTGGCGCGCGCCGGAGATATTGTGGCCGCCGTCGGTTTGAAGGATACGCGCACGGGTCACACGCTATGCAATGAAAACAAGCAAATCATCCTGGAATCGATGCACTTTCCGGAGCCGGTGATTGCGGTGGCGATTGAGCCGAAAACAAAGGCGGATCAAGATCGTCTCGGCGAATCATTGAATAAGCTCGCGGAAGAAGATCCGACGTTTAA
This sequence comes from uncultured Cytophagia bacterium, assembly GCA_964477305.1. GTDB lineage: Bacteria > Zhuqueibacterota > Zhuqueibacteria > Zhuqueibacterales > Zhuqueibacteraceae > Zhuqueibacter. Next base: position 19,547 of record CAYZFF010000010.1, on the reverse strand, counting down.
AATTCGCACCGATGAAGAAACCGGCCAAACTTTGATTGCCGGCATGGGTGAGTTGCATTTGGAAATTTTGGTTGATCGTTTGTTGCGTGAATTTAAAGTTCATGCCCATGTTGGCAAGCCGCAAGTGGCTTACAAAGAAACGATCCGCCGTAAAGTTGAGCAAGAAGGCAAGTTTGTGCACCAATCCGGCGGTCGCGGCCAATTTGGCCACGTGGTGCTGGAGATTGAGCCGAATGAGCCGGGTAAGGGCTTTGAGTTCGAGAGCAAGATCGTTGGTGGTGTCGTGCCGAAAGAATATGTGAAGCCAACGATGGAAGGTGTTAAGCAGGCAATGTTGACCGGGGTTCTAGCCGGTTACCCGATGGTCGATATTAAGGTGGCGCTGGTATTTGGCTCCTATCATGATGTCGATTCTTCGGAAATGGCGTTTAAAATCGCGGGTTCGATGGCCTTCAAGGAAGGCGCCAAAAAAGCCGGTCCGGTGCTTTTGGAGCCGATGATGGATGTCGAAGTCGTGGTGCCGGAAGAGTATATGGGACAAGTCATGGGCGATCTGAATTCGCGACGCGGTAGAATTCGCGGCTTCGTCCCCAGAAAAGACGCGCAGGTCATCGCGGCTTCGGTGCCGCTGGGCGATATGTTTGGTTATGCCACAGCATTGCGCTCGCTGACGCAGGGCCGCGCGATTTTTACGATGCAATTTTCGCATTACGAACCGGTGCCGCAAAGCATTGCTGAGACGCTCTCGGAAGCCAGCAAAGTTAAAACAACAAAATAACATTGTCGTCGCGACACGGCAATTTAATAATTTTGAACAGATCATTTATCAACCGCTTTATTCGGGAGGTTTTTTCTCATGGCTAAAGCAAAGTTTGAACGCAACAAACCGCACGTCAATATCGGCACGATTGGCCATGTTGACCACGGTAAAACGACGTTGACCGCGGCGATCACCCTGGTGCTCTCGAAAAAGGGCCTCGCGCAGTACAAGAGCTATGATCAAATCGACAATGCGCCGGAAGAAAAGGCGCGTGGTATCACGATTAATACCGCTCACGTTGAATATGAAACTGACAAGCGCCACTATGCGCATGTCGACTGTCCTGGCCACGCCGATTATGTGAAGAACATGATCACCGGCGCGGCGCAGATGGATGGCGCCATTCTCGTGGTAAGCGCGGCGGACGGCCCCATGCCGCAAACGCGCGAACACATCCTGTTGGCGCGCCAAGTCGGCGTGCCGTACATCGTCGTGTATCTTAACAAAGTCGACATGGTTGACGATCCCGAGTTGCTCGATCTCGTCGAATTGGAAATGCGCGACCTGTTGAAAGAATATCAATTCCCCGGCGATGAGATTCCAATTGTGCGCGGCAGCGCGCTCGAGGGTTTGACGAATCCGGACGACCCGGTGAAAAACAAATCCATCATCGAGTTGATGACGGCGGTTGATGCCTATATTCCGCAACCGAAACGCGAAGTGGATAAGCCATTTTTGATGCCGGTCGAAGATGTGTTCTCGATTACCGGTCGTGGCACAGTCGGCACCGGTCGTGTCGAGCGCGGTAAAATCAAAGTCGGCGAAACGGTTGACATCGTTGGTATTCGCGCCAAACGCCAAAGCGTGGTGACGGGCGTCGAAATGTTCCGTAAATTGCTGGATTCCGGCGAAGCGGGCGACAATGTCGGCCTGTTGCTGCGCGGCGTGGAAAAGGAAGAGTTGGATCGCGGCATGGTTATCTGCGCGCCCGGCTCGATCACCCCCCACACCAAGTATATGGGCGAAGTGTACGTGTTGAAAAAAGAAGAAGGCGGCCGTCATACCCCATTCTTCAACGGCTATCGTCCGCAATTCTTTTTCCGCACGACGGATGTCACCGGGGTGGCGAAATTGCCGGCGGGCATGGAAATGGTAATGCCGGGCGATAACGTCACGATGGAGATCGATCTGATTACGCCAATCGCTATGGAAGAAGGTCTACGCTTCGCCATTCGCGAAGGCGGTCGCACCGTCGGCGCCGGCGTCGTTACCAAGATATTAGCTTGATCAAAGGCTCGCCCCTAAAGGCGGCCCGAATAAATGCTGGGCATTGCACATGCGATGCCCATTGTTTTGTCTAATGTAACAATTTGGTCATAAAGCGAAGTTGGGCTTGCACGGCAAAGTTTTGTATCAAGTGAAAATCGTCGTGGGCAAATCCAACTTCACAACTGCTCGGAGCACAAATCCGTGGTTGGGCAAAAGATTCGCATCAAATTGAAAGCTTATGATCATCGGTTGATTGACAAATCGACTGATAAGATCATCCGTACGGCCAAGCAAACCGGCGCTGGAATTTCCGGCCCGATTCCGTTGCCGACCAACCGGTCGGTGTACACGGTGTTGCGTTCGCCGCATGCGGATAAAAAATCGCGCGAGCAATTTGAGACGCGCATTCACAAACGTCTCATCGACATTCTCAATTCTTCGCAGAAAACCATCGAAGCCTTGACGAAGCTCGAATTGCCGGCTGGCGTCGACGTTGAGATTAAACTTTGATAACGCACATGAGTGGATTGATCGGAAAAAAATTGGGCATGACCCGCATCTTTGACGAAAAAGGCAATGATGTGCAGGTCAGTGTCATTCAAACCGGCCCATGTTACGTCACCGAGATTCGCACCAAAGACAAGCACGGCTATAATTCGTTGCAGCTTGGTTTCGATGAAAAGCGGGATAAAAGCGTGCGGAAGCCGGAGCGCGGCCATTTTGCGAAATCCGGCGTCAAGCCAATGCGGGTACTGCGCGAGTTTCGCACATTTGATGTGAGCCAGTTCAAACTTGGCGACGCCATTAAAGCGGATGTCTTTCAAGTCGGTGACAAAGTACGCGTGATTGGCGTCTCGAAAGGCAAGGGATTTCAAGGTGTCATGAAGCGCCATCATTTCGGTGGCGGTTCGGTAACCCACGGTCAGAGTGATCGTATGCGCGCGCCCGGTTCGGTGGGCGGCAGTTCTTATCCCTCCCGCGTGTTCAAAGGCACTCGGATGGCTGGACGCATGGGCGGTGATCGCGTGACGGTGCGCAATATTAAAATCGTGCGCGTCGATGCCGAGAATAATATCGTGATGGTGCGCGGCGCCATCCCTGGCGCGAAAAATGGAATGGTTGTAATTCAAAAATAGTTGCTCGTAGTAACGCCTTTAGGCGTCTCCTCATTGAAATATGTAAGAGTGCATGTTGGTTAATTCAGCCCCTAAAGGGGCTACTACGAAAAAAAGAATATGCAAGTAGACGTTTATAGCAAAACCGGACAAAAGACAGGACGCACGGTCGAGTTGCCCGATGAAATTTTCGGCATCAAACCGAACGAGCATGTGGTTTATTTGGCGGTGAAAGCCTATCAGGCAAACCAACGTCAGGGTACCCACATGACGAAGACCCGCAAGCTGGTGCGCGGTGGTGGTAAAAAACCCTGGAAGCAAAAGGGCCGTGGCGTGGCCCGGGCAGGAACGATCCGTTCGCCGCTATGGGTTGGCGGTGGCCGCGTGTTTGGCCCCGTGCCGCATGATTATGATCAAAAGGTCAACAAAAAGACCAGTCGCTTGGCCAGAAAATCCGTGCTTTCCAGCAAATTGAAAGATGGACAAGTCACCGTGGTTGAAGATTTCACAATCGACAGTGGCAAGACCAAAGACATGACCGCGATTTTGAAAAGCTTTACGGCGGATAAGGTGAAGTCGCTTGTGCTGGTGCCGAAGCAGGACAATATGACTTTGCAAGCCGGGCGCAACATCGCGAAACTCCATGTGCAGGTCGCGCCGAATGCTTCCGTGTATGAGTTGATGAATTGCAAAAAATTGTTCATTCAAGAAAGCGCGGTAGCAACGATCGCAGGAGTGTTGGCATGATGATTCCCCTCGAAAAAGTGCTGATCAAGCCGGTGTTGACCGAGAAGATTCAGAATCTTTCGGATAAAGCGCACAAGTACGGCTTCGTGGTCAATCTTGAATCCAGCAAGACGGATATCAAAAAAGCGGTTGAGAAAAAATTTAATGTCAACGTCGAAGCCGTGCATGTGATCAACGTTAAGGGCAAAACCAAGCGTATGAGCACGCGCCGGGGCATGACCAATGGCCGCCGCAGCGATATGAAAAAAGCGATTGTGACATTGAAAAAAGAGCAGAAAATCGACTTTTTTGCTGGCAGCAGGTAGTCGTCTCGCCCTTTTGGCGAAGCGGTTTTAAAATAAAAAGTGTTCGACTTTGAGCGCCACCCACAAGGGCGGCAATTGTGTGTGTTAAAATAAAAAATTATCATGGGCATTAAAACTTTTCGTCCAACCACACCGAGCCTGCGCACCACCGCGCTGCCGACGTTTGAGGAAATTACGAAGTCAACGCCGGAACGCGCGCTGTTGGAGCCGAAGCACAGCAGCGGCGGGCGTAACAATCATGGCCGGGTTACCACGCGTTTTCGTGGCGGAGGCCACAAGCGGCACTACCGGCGTGTTGATTTTAAGCGCGACAAACACAACATTCCCGCGAAAGTGGCGGCGATTGAATACGATCCGAATCGTACGGCACGGATTGCATTGTTGCATTACGCTGATGGCGAGAAGCGTTACATTCTGGCACCCGATGGTTTGCAGGTCGGTGATGCGCTGATGTCCGGCGAAAATGCCGAGTTTCGCGTCGGTAATGCCTTGCCGTTGAAGAACATGCCCGTAGGCACTTCGGTGCACAACGTTGAGATGCGTTTGGGGCGTGGCGGGCAAATTGGCCGTAGTGCCGGCGCACTTATTCAGTTGATGGGCCGCGAAGGCGATTATGCGCAACTGCGTCTGCCTTCCGGTGAAATGCGTCGCGTGCGCTCCGAATGTTATGCGACGATCGGCCAGGTTGGCAATCTTGATCATGAAAATATTTCGCTTGGTAAAGCCGGCCGGACGCGCTGGATGGGTTTTCGCCCGCATGTGCGCGGCGTCGCGATGAACCCTGTTGACCATCCGATGGGCGGTGGCGAAGGTAAAAGCTCCGGCGGTCGGCACCCCACCTCACCGTGGGGCCAGAAGGCCAAAGGTTTGAAGACGCGCAAGAAGAGCAAGCCGTCCAGCAAATATATTGTTGCAAAGCGAACGAAATAAATTGCAATCCGAGTTTTTAAGAGTCATATTTTAACAGGAAGCGTCAATGCCACGTAGTATTAAAAAAGGCCCGTTTATCGACGCCAATCTGCAGAAACGCATCGAGCAGATGAACAGTCGCAATGAAAAACGCGTCGTCAAAACGTGGGCGCGTCGTTCGATGGTGATTCCGGATTTTGTCGGCCACACGCTGGCGGTGCATAACGGCAATAAGTTTATTCCGGTTTACGTCAGCGAAAATATGGTCGGCCATAAATTGGGCGAGTTTGCGCCAACGCGTATTTTTCGCGGCCATGCCGGCAAGGCCACGGCGGAAAAGACTGCGGTAAAAGCGGCTCCCGCTGCTGCGGCCCCGGCCCCCAAGTCATCTTAAATTTGATATAAATTATTCGCGTTAAGGAAAATAAACATGGAAGCAAGAGCGGTGGCGCGGTATGTTCGCATGTCTCCGCGCAAAGTGCGCAGAGTGATTGATCTGGTGCGCGGCAAAGATGTCGATGCGGCGATCAATGCGCTGCATTTTCTTCGCAAGCGCGCCGCTTTGCCGATTGAGAAAACCTTGCGCTCGGCAGTGGCGAATATCATTAATAATAATCGCGACACGAGAAAAGTCAACGAAGCGAATCTTTTTGTCAAAACCGCGTTTGTCGATGGCGGTTTTTCGATGAAACGCTTCCGCGCCGGCTCAATGGGCCGCGCCTCGCGCATTCGCAAGCGCACATGTCACATTACGCTGGTGGTTTCTGAATTCGAACCATCTGAAAACGTTAGTAACGCTTAGGAGGTTGTTGCTTGGGCCAGAAAACACATCCGGTCGGCTTTCGTTTGGGCGTTGTCCGCGACTGGGAATCAAATTGGTTCGGTGGCCGTCATTTCGCCGGAAAGCTGAAAGACGATTTGCGCCTGCGCCGTTATATTCGCAGCCGCCTGCAAAAGGCGAGCATCTCGATGATTCAAATCGAGCGTGATCCTTCCGACAAGCGCATTACGGTGACGATCCACACGGCGCGTCCGGGCATCGTGATTGGCCGCAAAGGCGCGGAAGTGGATAAGCTGAAGGAAGAATTGAAACGCGTCACCGGCAAAGAAATTCAGCTCAACATCAGCGAGATTAAAAAACCGGAATTGGATGCATTTCTGGTGGCCGAAAGCGTTGCGGGTCAGTTGGAATCGAAAATTTCGTTTCGGCGTGCAATGAAAAAGGCGATTATGAGCACGATGCGTATGGGCGCTGAAGGTGTGCGTATCATTTGCTCGGGCCGTCTTGGCGGCGCTGAAATGGCGCGGCGCGAAGGTTATAAAGAAGGCCGCATTCCCTTGCACACGCTGCGCGCGGATATTGATTTTGCCCGGGTGATTGCCCAAACCACCTATGGCACGATTGGTGTGAAGGTGTGGATTTGCAAAGGCGAAATTTTAGGTGATGGGCGCGTGATCGCTGAGTAACGCCCCGGCAGTGAATAAGATTGAAGAGATTAGCACGGTTTCGATTTTAAAAGGATTCTCTGTTTATGTTAATGCCAAAACGCGTCAAGTTCCGCAAACAGCAGCGTGGCCGCATGAAGGGCAAAGCCCAGCGCGGCGCACACATCGCGTTTGGAGAATATGGCCTGAAAGCTTTGGAGCCGGCATGGGTTACAGCGCGCCAAATTGAAGCGGCGCGTGTTGCCTTGACGCGCGCGATCAAGCGCGGCGGCCGGGTGTGGATTCGCATTTTTCCGGACAAGCCGTTTACGGAAAAGCCGGCGGAAACCCGCATGGGAAAAGGCAAAGGCAATCCCGAGTATTGGGTCGCGGTAATCAAACCTGGCCGCATCATGTTTGAATTGGGTGGCGTGGACGCTGAAACGGCACGTGATGCCTTTCGCTTGGCGGCGCACAAATTGCCGATTCGCACACGCTTTGTGAGTGTCTCCGAGCTTGGAGAATAAAGGCGTTAACCGGTTTACCTGTTAGCCGGTTAAGTAGACGTCTGATGAATAAATAGAACAAGTAAACGGGCTGATAGGCCAACGAGCAAACAGATATTATGAAAATACACGAACTGAAAGAACTCCCGCTGGTTGAATTGGAGCGCCGCATGAAAGATCTGTTGGAAGAACATCAGAATTTTCGTTTCCAACATGCGACCCGGCAACTGGACAATCCTTTGCGCTTGCGGTATGTGCGCCGCGATATTGCGCGGATTCAGACGCTGCTGAAAGAATATGCCAGCGGCAAGCGGCAACCGCGGCAAACGGCAACGCTATAAAATTATTCGATGGCAACCAGAGAAAATTGCAACTAAAATAAAGAAACTGTTATGAGCGAAGTGGCAACGGCTCCACAAGAAACCAAAGCAGTCAGTCGCGCGCAACGCAAGACGAAAATCGGCAAGGTCATCAGCAATAAGATGCAGAAGAGCATCGTGATCAGCGTCGAACGCCAGATCAAGCATTCGCTGTATGGCAAATACATCAAAAAAACCTCGACCTTTATGGCGCACGACGAGAACAACGATGCCAAAGAAGGTGACACCGTTTTGATTATGGAAACGCGTCCCTTGAGCGCCAGAAAACGCTGGCGTTTGGTGGAGATCATCGAGCGGGCGAAGTAATTGCCCTCTCGGCGCCCGGGCCGCTGTTTGAGCGGTGCCAAGTGTAATTAGATAGAAGTGAATTAAAACTGACGACCCGAAGCGGTTCATTGACGGGAGATGGATACGAATGGTTCAAGAATATACTCGACTCACGGTGGCGGACAACACGGGCGCCAAAAAAGCGATGTGTGTCCGTGTTTTGGGCAGCAGCCGCCGGCGCTATGGCACGGTAGGTGACATTGTGGTTGTCGTCGTCAAGGCGGCGTTGGCCGGTGGCGGCACGAAAAAAGGCGAAGTCAGCCACGCCGTCATCGTGCGCACGACCCGCCCGATTCGTCGCCCGGATGGCTCGTACATCCGTTTTGATGATAATGCGGCGGTTTTGATTGACAACAACAAAGAGCCAAAGGGAACGCGTATTTTCGGTCCCGTGGCGCGCGAGTTACGCGATAAACAATACATGAAAATTATTTCACTTGCGCCGGAAGTGCTGTAATAAGAAAATTGGCGAAGCCGACTTGCGTGTTGAGTTTTCGAGACACTGTGTACGCAAGCTCAACTTCGCCGAATCAAGAGAAAAATTATGTACATTCGCAAAGACGACCAAGTGTTAGTCCTATCGGGCAACAGCAACGGCAAAAAAGGCCGGGTGCTGAAGATTTACCCGGAAAAAGACCGCGTGATTGTGGAAGGCGTAAATATGATTAAGCGCCACATGCGTCCGACGCAACGCAATCCGCAGGGCGGCATCGTTGAGAAGGAAGGCGCGGTTCATGCGTCCAACGTGATGCTGGTTTGCCCAAAATGCAGCACGCCCACCCGCGTAAACTTTCAGATTCGTTCTGGAGAAGGCAAGGCCTCGCGCCATCGCGCCCGCATTTGCAAAAACTGCGGTGAAATGATCCTGGCGGCGAAAGCGTAGCCATTCATCATACGGTCAGCTCGACTGTTTTTTAATCGACAGGTCGGAAATCTGTCCAATCATTTAAAAGTTTAGTCATGAGCGAAGAAAAAGAAAAAAGTAAAAAGACGGAAGGCGAAGGCAAGAAAGCTGACGCCAAGAAAACCGATAAAGCGCCTAAAGCTGAGGCAAAAGGCAAAGGCGGTAAAGGTAAAGGCAAAGAAGAGCAAGCTGGCGACAAAGACGGCGGCAAGAAACTCACCGAGCGGCCTTTAGACGGTTATAAACCGCGCATGCTGGGGAGGTTCCGCACCGAAATTTCCGCGGCCTTGATCAAGCGGTTCAATTATAAAAATGTAATGCAAGTGCCGCGCCTGGATCGTATTGTGATCAATATGGGCGTGGGCGATGCTGTGGAAGATCAAAAGCATATTGATCATGCCATCGAAGATATGCAGATCATCTGCGGGCAGAAACCGTCAATTCGCCGCGCCAAGAAATCGATCTCGAATTTTAAGTTGCGCCAGGGCATGCCGATCGGCTGTATGGTGACGCTGCGCCGCTGGAAGATGTACGAGTTTTTGGATCGTTTCATCAGCCTGGCGGTGCCGCGTATCCGCGATTTTCGCGGGTTGCCGGACAATTCGTTCGACGGCCGGGGCAATTATACGCTGGGCCTGAAAGAGCAAATTATGTTTCCGGAAATCAACTACGACAAGGTCGCAAAAATTCGCGGCATGAATATTACTTTTGTGACGACGGCCAAAACCGACGAAGAGTGTTACGAATTGCTCTCGGCGCTTGGCATGCCGTTCCGGAAACGTTCATAACAAGGAAATTCATTGTGGCAAGAAAAGCTTTGCGTGAAAAACAGCAGCGGCCGCCGAAATTTTCGACGCGCAAATACAACCGCTGCATGCAGTGTGGCCGCCAGCGCGCCTATTATCGCCGCTTTGGCGTGTGCCGTCTTTGTTTCCGTAATCTCGCGCTGGATGGAAAAATTCCCGGCGTGACGAAGGCCAGTTGGTAAAAAGGCGTTAGCTGGTTAACCTGTTCGCCCGTTGTCTGGTCAATACCGAACCGGTCAACCAAGGCAAAAGATTTGTCATAGGAAAATACAAAACATGCGTACCGATCCCATTGCCGATTTATTAACCTGCATTCGCAATGCCGGCAAAGCCGGACATCCGAAAGTCGATGTTCCGGCCTCCAACATGAAAACAGAAATCGTCGGACTCCTGAAGTTTTATGGTTACATTAAGGATCATCTGGTGATTAAAGACAACAAACAGAATATTCTGCGCATTTATTTAAAATATGATGAGAAAGGCAAGCCGGTGATTACCGGACTGCGCCGTGTGAGTACGCCGGGTGGCCGCCGTTATGTCGGCGCCAAAAAAATGCCGCGGGTGTTCAATAATCTCGGCGTGGCGATTCTCTCGACGCCGCGTGGCGTGCTGGCGGAACGTGATGCGCGCAAACTCAATGTTGGCGGTGAAGTGCTGTGTTACGTTTGGTAAATGAACCGGTTTTCGGCTTAAATTAAAAACTAATCTAATATGTCGCGTGTAGGCAAAAAACCAATCAAAATCCCGGCCGGAGTGCAAATCGGTATTGACGGCTCCCGCATCAAAGTCAAAGGACCGAAAGGCGAGTTGCAACGCCAGATCGATCCTCGTATTAGCATGGCGATGCAAGATGGCGAGTTGTCGGTAAGCCGCTCCGGTGAAGAGAAGTTCGTGCGGGCGCTGCATGGCCTTTATCGTAGCTTGCTGAATAACATGGTGACGGGCGTGGCGAAAGGCTACGAAAAAAAATTGGAAATCGTCGGTGTCGGTTTTAAGGCCGAGATCAAAAGTAAGCGCCTGGTGTTGCAAATTGGCTTTTCCCATCCGATTGTTTTTGCGGCGCCGCCGGAAATCAACATCGCCTGCGAAAGCCCCACGATGATTGTGATCGGCGGTGTCGATAAAGAATTGGTGGGTCAAGTCGCGGCGAAAATCCGCAGTTTTAGACCCCCCGAACCCTATAAAGGTAAGGGCATTAAGTACATCGACGAAGTCGTCCGCCGGAAGGCTGGCAAGACGGCTGGAAGCTAATAGGGTGAATCTGTGAGAGATTACAAACCGCCGTATCGCAAGGAGTACGGATCGAGTTCGGAGTACAAGCCGTACCGAAAAGAGTATAATTCAGAGCAACGGCCGTATCGTAAAGATTACGGCGACAGAGATTTCAGATTCTCAAAGGACAAAAAGCCGGGAGAAGGGAACTCTATGGGTTTCAACCGAGTGGACAAGCGGGAACGGCGTTTCAAGAAAAAACGCATGATTCGTAAGAAGGTGTATGGCACCTCGGAACGCCCGCGTTTGGTGGTCTTTCGTAGTTTAAAAAATGTCTATGGCCAATTGGTCGACGACACGACGAAAAAGACTATTACCACCGTATCATCGCGCACGAAAGAGCTGCAGGAAGAATTGAAAGTCCTGCCGGATAAAAGCCAAACTGCCAAAGTTGTGGGCAAGGCCTTGGCGAAAAAAGCGCTGTCGCTGAACATCAAAAAAGTGGTGTTTGATCGCAACGGATATTTGTATCACGGCCGGGTCAAGGCCTTGGCCGAAGGCGCGCGTGAGGGTGGTCTGGAATTTTAACGTAGCCTCCGCTTTTCCTTAAATAAGCAAAATGAAAGCCGGAGTCTCGTTTGGAAGTTTGTGGGTTTGCAGATGCTGCTGCAGTGCAGCAGTTTATGGAGAATATTTGTGCGTAAAGAGAGAATTAGCTCAAACGAGTTGGAATTAAAAGAGCGCGTGATCGCCATCAATCGCACCGCCAAAGTGGTCAAGGGCGGTCGGCGATTTGGGTTCAACGCCATTGTGGTGGTCGGCGACGGCAATGGTCATGTCGGTTATGGCCTCGGCAAAGCCAACGAAGTCAGCGATGCGATTTCCAAAGGCGCGGATAACGCCAGGAAAAATTTGGTGCGCGTTCCCATCCTCAAGCACACGCTGCCCCATGAAGTGAAAGCTAAATTTGGCGCCGCCCATGTGTTTTTGAAACCGGCCTCGCCGGGCACGGGCGTTATCGCCGGCGGTCCGGTGCGTGCGATTATGGAAGCGGCTGGCGTGCAGGATGTGTTGTCAAAAATCGTCGGTTCTTCCAATCCCCATAATGTCGTGAAAGCCACCATCGAAGCGTTATTGAATTTGATGGATGCCTCGACCCTGGCGAAACGCCGCAATATGACGATGCCGGAGCTGTTCAGCCGCCGTTTGGTGGACTAAGAACTTGGGTTTGTCGTGGCGTTGCAAATGGATGCGTTGGCGGCAAAGAGTGTTGAATAAAATTTGTGAACGATACGTTGGTTATGAACAAAAATACGAAAAAATTAAAAATCACCCAGACCCGCAGTCTTATCGGTCAAAAGCAGGATCAGCGCGACACGGTAAAGTCTCTTGGACTGCACCGTATTCGCCATTCGGTCATGCATAACGACACCCCCCAGATTCGCGGCATGGTTAATAAAGTTATTCATCTGATTCGGGTTGAAGAGGTCTGAGATGGATTTAGGAAACTTACAATACGCGCCGCGCTCGCGCAAAAAGCGCAAACGGCTCGGTATCGGTGAAGGCTCCGGACACGGCGGCACCTCGACCAAAGGCCACAAAGGCCAGTTGTCGCGCGCTGGCACGAAGACGAATCCGTGGTTTGAAGGCGGGCAAATGCCGCTGCAGCGCCGTCTCCCCAAACGCGGGTTTACGAATATTTTTCGGGTCGACTATCAAGCGGTCAATTTGACCAAACTGGCGCGCCTGAAAGACGTGACGGAAGTGACGCCGGAAGTGCTGTATAAAAATGGACTGATCGGCAAAAAAAATGAGCGGATCAAGATTCTCGGCAGCGGCGAATTAAAAAAGGCGCTGACGGTTCACGCGCATGCCTTCAGCAAAAGCGCGTTGGAAAAGATTGCCAAAGCCGGCGGCAAAACGGCTGTGCTCGCGGCAAAATAAACGGCTGCCGTCTCCGCTTCCTCGCCTTGAGGAAAGCTGCGGCTGGTTGTGATGAGAAGCTTCAATCAATGAAAAGTGAATAGTGCCCCATTCGGGGGCAGGGCTACGAGAAAAACGAACATGCTCGACAGCATTAAAAATATTTTTAAGATTCCGGAACTGAAAAAGCGCGTGATCTTCACGTTGCTGGTTTTGTTCGTTGAGCGTATCGGCACGCATGTGCCGGTGCCCGGAATCAACAGCCGGGTGCTGCTGGAATTTTTTTCCGCCAATCAGGGCGGCGGTTTGCTCGGTTTGTATGATTTGTTTGCGGGCGGCGCTTTCAGCCGGGCTACGGTTTTTGCGCTCGGGATCATGCCTTATATTTCGGCTTCAATCATCATCCAATTGCTGGGCGCCGTGATGCCGTACTTTCAGCGCCTGCAAAAAGAAGGCGAAGAAGGCCGTAAAAAGATTACGCAATACACCCGCTACGGCACCGTTCTCATCGCCGCGTTGCAGGCTTATGGCGTCAGCATCTTTTTGGAGAGCATCCGCGTGCAAAGCGGCTTGCTGGCCGTTCCTGACCCCGGTTGGGGTTTCCGGTTGTTGACGATCATGACGCTCACCGCCGGAACGATTTTAATCATGTGGTTCGGTGAGCAGATTACCGAACGTGGCATCGGCAATGGCACCTCGTTGATTATTTTTATCGGCATCATCGCGCGTTTTCCCGAAGCGCTGCTGGATGAATTTCAGCAGATCCAAAGCGGCAACCGCGATATTTTAGCGGAGGTGCTGCTGTTTGCGATTATGGTGGCCTGCGTTGCCGTAGTCGTCGCGCTGACGCAAGGCACGCGCAAAATTCCGGTGCAATATGCGAAACGCGTCGTTGGACGCAAGGTTTATGGCGGGCAAAGTACGCACATTCCGCTGCGTGTCAACACCGCCGGCGTGATGCCGATCATCTTTGCGCAATCGATTATGTTTATTCCGCAGACCATCGCGCAATTTTTTCCGAAAAGCGAATTCATGCAGGGCATGGCCGGCATGTTCGATTTAAATTCGACGGTCTATTGGGTGATTTATGGCTTGTTGATTGTGTTCTTCACCTATTTTTATACCGCCATTGCCTTTAACCCGGTGGACGTGGCCGACAACATGAAGAAGCACGGCGGTTTTATTCCCGGCGTGCGGCCAGGCAAGCATACATCGGAATTCATTGATAATATTTTGATCAAGATCACTTTGCCCGGCTCGATTTTTCTGGCGGTGATTGCCGTTTTCCCGCACATTATCACCCGGATGATGAATGTGTCGCACAACTTCGCCTCGTTCTTCGGCGGTACATCGTTGCTCATTATCGTCGGTGTCGCGCTTGATACATTGCAGCATTTGGAGTCGCATTTGCTGATGCGCCATTACGACGGTTTTATGAAAGGCAGCCGCATTAAAGGGAGACGAGTCTCATAAAAGCGCTGCGTCGCGAATTGCCCTTTAAGCGCCGGTTCGTCCCGACCAAGTCGAGGCCGCCAGTTACTTTATAACTTCCTGTATGGCGCATGGAGCTAATTTTTATAGGTTATCCTGGCTCGGGCAAGGGCACCCAAGCTGCGTTATTGAGCCAGCATTTCAATAACATTCCGAAGATTTCAACCGGCGATATTCTGCGCGCTGCAGTCGCGGCAAAAACCGAGCTTGGACTAAAAGCGAAGTTGTTTATGGATGCGGGCGAGTTGGTGCCCGACTATTTGATCATTGACATGGTGGTGCTGCGGATCACCGAGCCGGACTCGGCGCAAGGTTATATTCTCGATGGCTTTCCGCGCAACATTCACCAGGCGCAAGAATTGGATCGAGTGTTGCTTAATCACCGCCGGCCGATTGCCGGCGTCATCAGTCTCGAGATTGAAAAGAAAAAAGTCATCGAGCGCCTGACCAGCCGGCGGGTATGCAGCAAGTGCGGACACCTGTATAATCTGATCAGCGATCCGCCCCCCGCCAATAATATTTGCTCGCGTTGCGGCGGTGAGATTTACCAACGCTCTGATGATAAAGCCGAAACTGTCTTGCACCGCATGGAAGTTTACGAAGAAGCCACGCGTCCTCTGAAAGCTTATTACGGCGTCCAGGGAAAACTGATTCCGATTGACGGTAGTTTAAGCATCGAAAAAGTGCATGCGGAAATTATTAATCGTGTCACCAAAGCGTTGGCGCAATTTGAACTGTGGAAGAAAGCGACGCCCCGGAATTTTTCGGCGTGAAGTCGACACCCGTTATCCACTGATGTCAAGGCCATGAGTTTGATAAAAAGCGAACGCGAGATCGGCCTGATTCGCGAAAGTTGCCGGTTGGTTGTTGAGACGTTCAAGTTCATTGAGAAGACGATTCGCGAAGGCATGACCACGATGGAGTTGGATTACGAAATTGACCGCTATATACGCGGTTTCGGTGGTCGCCCGGCGTTTAAAGGATATAAAGTTAACGGCAAGGTTTTTCCCGCCAGCAGTTGCATCTCTGTGGAAGCCGAAGTGGTGCATGGCATTCCTGGCTATCGCAAATTACAAGCCGGTGAAATTGTCAGCGTTGATGTCGGCGTCGAGTACAACGGTTTTTTTGGCGATGCGGCTAAAACGTATGCCATCGGCGTCGTTGATGAACAGCGCCGGCGCTTGATGCAAGTGACTTGGGAAGCACTTTACAAAGGAATTGAGCAAGCTTGGGCAAAAAATCGCTTGCATAATTTATCCAGCGCGATCCAGCGTCATGTTGAAGATGCTGGCTTCAGTGTTGTGCGGGAGTTGGTTGGTCACGGCGTGGGCCGCCATCTGCATGAAGAGCCGCAAATCCCAAATTTTGGCAAACCGAACGAAGGGCCGAAATTGAAACCCGGGATGGTGTTGGCGGTCGAGCCGATGGTGAATGCGGGTCGCGCCGAAGTCTTTACCGCGGCGGACGAATGGACTGTCGTCGCTGCCGATAAACAACCGTCAGCTCATTTTGAGCACACGATTGTCATTCGAGAAGGAGAAGCGGAGATCTTAACACAAGGTTTGTAGGTCAGTATGCCGAAAGAAGAATCGATTAAAGTTGATGGAACAATCTTCGAAACGCTGCCCAATGCGTCGTTTCGTGTCGAGTTGGAAAACGGGCATAAAGTGCTCGCGCACATCTCCGGTAAAATGCGGATGCACTTTATCAAGATTCTTCCCGGTGACAAAGTGACGGTGGAATTATCGCCGTATGATCTCACGCGCGGACGCATTACGTACCGCTACAAATAAAAAAGATAAAAAATGGACAAAATGCGGGTTGGTATTTTGTCGATTCAAACCGGGTAAAGGTTTAATATGAAAGTTCGCTCTTCAATTAAAAAAATTTGCGATAAATGCAAAATCATCCGCCGCAAAGGCAAGATGATGGTCATTTGCAGCAACCCCAAGCATAAGCAACGGCAAGGTTAAGCCGGTGCAGGTGCGAAAGCCCGTGAGCAAATTGCTCCGGTGCTGGCGAGTAAAAAGCGTTTAGATTAAAACTGGAGATAGAAGTATGGCGCGTATTGCAGGTGTTGACCTGCCACGTGAAAAACGTGTGGAAATCGGGTTGACGTACATTTATGGTATTGGCCGCAAAAATTCAAAACTGATCTTGGAGCAGGCCGAAGTCAACCCGGATATTCGCATCAAAGATCTCACCAACGATCAAGTCGCCAAAATCCGTTCGATCATCGGCGCGGATTTTAAAGTTGAAGGCGCGCTGCGCGCTGAGATCGGCATGAATATCAAGCGCCTCATGGATATTGGCTGCTATCGCGGCATGCGGCATCGCCGCGGCCTGCCAGTGCGCGGCCAACGGACGCACACTAACGCCCGCACCCGCCGTGGCCGTCGCAAGACGATTGGCGGCATGAAAAAAGTTGTCGGTAAGCAATAAGAAAAACGTTGGCCGGTTAGCCAGGTAATTTGTAATTGGTAAATAGCAAACCGGTGAACGAACCAATCGAAACTGGAGACATTCGGTGGCAACAGCAGCAACTACAGCAGCAACAGCCGCAAAGAAAAAACGCGGTAAGAAAAAAGAGCGGGTTGAAGCCGTCGGCTTGGCGCATATTCAATCCACTTTTAACAACACCATCGTGACGTTGACCGACGTGTATGGCAATGTCATTTCGTGGGCCTCGGCGGGTAAAGTCGGATTTAAAGGCTCGCGTAAAAGCACGCCGTTTGCCGCGCAGGTGGCCGCAGAAAATGCGGCTAAAAATGCGATGGACATGGGCCTGCGTAAAATCGAAGTGTTGTTGAGTGGTCCCGGGTCGGGTCGCGAATCCGCCGTTCGTTCATTGCAAGCGAGCGGTTTGGAAATTTCTGCGATCAAAGACATTACGCCGATTCCGCACAACGGTTGCCGGCCACCCAAACGCCGCCGCGTATAAAGAATTTTTCCGCAACGAATCTTGTCGTCTCGTTGCGGCTACGCCCGTCGGGTTCTTTTTTTGTTGCAAATCTAATCAGTTGACAACAGGTGCAATTGCCCCCAGCGGGCCGCAGCCTGTTGCAGCCAAGGAGGTCGTTAGACACAGTTATGGCACGTTACGTTGGGCCAGTTTGTAAACTCTGTCGCCGGGAGGAGAAAAAACTTTTCCTCAAAGGCGCAAAATGTTTTTCACCGAAATGTCCGGTGGAGAAACGTCAGACCCCGCCCGGCCAGCATGGCCGGACGCGGCGCACGAAGCTTTCAGAATATGGCGTGCAGTTGCGTGAAAAGCAGAAGCTGCGCCGTATTTATGGCCTGCTGGAGCGGCAATTCCGTAATTATTACGAGAAAGCGCTGAGAATTAAGGGCATCACCGGTGAAAACTTGCTCCGGTTGTTGGAGCGCCGGTTGGATAATGTTGTGTACCGGCTCGGTTTTGCGCCCTCGCGTAATGCGGCTCGACAATTGGTTCGGCATCGCCATTTTATGGTCAATAACCGTCCGGTTGATATTCCCTCTTTTTCGCTGCGCCCCGGCGACGTGGTTAAAGTCCGGGAGAAGAGCCGCAAGTTAGAATTGATTCATGCCAGCATGCGTAAAATGAAAGAAGGCCGCTTGCTGCCGTGGCTCGAATTGGATAAAGCGAATCTGGCCGGAACGGTGCTCGAGATCCCAGGACGGGCGGATATTCCCACTGAGGCCAATGAGAACCTCGTGGTTGAATTGTACTCGAAGTAATCCCCATAGACGGGATGTAACAAAGATCGGAGATGCTTGCTATGACTTGGCCAAATTTACAAATGCCGGAAAGTGTGGAGCTCGAAGAATCGAGTTATTCCAGCACGTTCGGCAGATTTATCGTGCAGCCTTTGGAACGCGGTTTCGGCACGACCATTGGTAATGCGTTGCGCCGCGTTTTATTGTCGTCGCTGCCCGGTGCGGCCATTACCATGATAAAGGTTGACGGCGTCCATCATGAATTTTCAACGATTCCCGGTGTGGTCGAAGATGCGTCGGAAATCATTTTGAATTTGAAAGAAGTTCGCTTCAAACTGATCAATAAAAAACCTGACCGGGTGTTGTTGGAATTGAAAGGCCCGCATGAGTTTAAAGCCGGCGATATTCAAAACGGCACCACGGATTTTGAGATTCTCAACCCCGACCATCATCTGGCAACCTTGAATAAGGGCGCCGAACTGCGGATGGAGTTGCGCATTGGTCGCGGCCATGGCTATGTGCCGGCAGAAGAAAATAAAATTCCGGATATGCCGCTGGGCTCGATTCCCATCGACGCGATTTATACGCCGATTAAAAATGTCAGCTATCGCGTTGAAAATATGCGCGTGCAACAGCGCATCGATTATGAGAAATTGATCATGGAGATCACCACCGACGGCAGCGTAACGCCTGATGACGCGCTGACGTATGCGGGCAAAATTCTCCGCGATCATGTTAATCTGTTCATTAATTTCGACATTAAACCTGAAGTTGATGAAGAGCCGGTGGAAGTTGATGAAGAAGCGTTGCGGGTGCGAAAGTTGTTGAAGATGTCCGTCGATGAGCTTGAGCTTTCCGTGCGTTCTTACAACTGTCTGATGGCAGCGAACATCAAAACCATCGGTGATCTCGTCCGCCGCGACGAGCAGGAAATGCTGAAATTCCGCAATTTCGGCCGTAAATCGTTGCAGGAACTCACGCAAATTCTTGAAGAAAAAGGCCTGCGCTTTGGCATGGATGTCGAAAAGTACCTCGGCAACGGCCACGAATAATCCGTTGGGTTCAGCCGTGCAAGCCAGATGAATTTAATTTTTTTGCCATAATCATTTTGACCATTCTCCCATGCGACATCAAAAAGACGTTAAAAAATTAAACCGCACCGCCAGCCACCGTCATGCGACGCTGGCAAATTTGGCTATTGCGGTGATCGCGCATAAGCACATTCGCACCACCACGCTCAAGGCCAAAGAAGCGGGCCGCTATGTCGAGCGGTTGATCACGCATGCCAAAAAGAACACCGTGGCGGCGCGCCGGTTGGTGTTCAGCAAATTGCGCCAACGCACGGCGGTCACGGAGTTGTTTAACGAAATCGCCCCGAAGTTTGCCTCCCGTAATGGCGGTTATACCCGCGTCATTAAGTTAGGCCAGCGCAAAGGCGACGGCGCCGAAGTTTCGATTTTGGAAATTGTCGGTTATGAGGGTATCCAAATCGAAAAACAGCAGAAAGCCTCAGAAAAACGCGCCGAACGCAAGCAACGCGAAAAGCAAACCGCCTCCGAACGGGAGAAGGAAAAAGAAAAAGAGAAAACAGCAGAAGAAAAATAATTTTCACGAATTCGTGCGCAGAAATTTTAAAGCCAGAGCGAATTCCGGCGTTCCCTCAGACTCACCCCCAGAGAATGAGAAGTCGGAGGCCGCGCTGGCTTTTTTGTTTATTTATTGCTATATTGTAGCGTAGATCGGCGGCCTGTTATTTATGGATACTGAAC
>CAYZFF010000009.1:15349-37338 GCA_964477305.1 uncultured Cytophagia bacterium | reverse complement strand
AGGCAACGACCCCCGCCATCCAAAGCGATGGTTACATTTTTTATGAGTCAATGCGGCATTTCTCTCTCCTAAATTTTGCTTTGAAAACCTCCCGCCGATTGCGTATATTATGAATCTATGACAAATCCTTCATCTGTGGCCGCGGCATCATCTTCAGCGCTGCACGTTGAACAACAGCGTTACGCCCAGCCAGTGGCTTTAGTTTTAAATAAAGTCGAGGCCTTTGCGTTATTTGCTTTAGCAAGCAGTGTTAGTCTCTCCATTGCCGGCGCGCATATCAGTTTGGGTCTATTGACGTTGTGTGTGCTTGGGCAAAGCGCGTGGTGTAGAGTGCAAAGGGCGAAGGGCGAAACGCAACTGGTCACTGAAAACTGGTCACTGAAAACTGGCTTCGAGTGGCCACTGCTCGCGTTCGTTATCGTCGCATTCATTTCTACTGCCCTTTCCGAATTACCGCTCGCGAGTTTCCGCAACCTGCGGCATTTACTCACGATTCTTGGGGCCTACACGGTCGCGTTTTCATTGCGCCGGCATCCGCAATGGCGAAAGCCGCTACTATGGACATTCATCGGCGTTGCCACGCTCGCCTCCATTTGGGGATTGCTCGAATATGCGCTCGGCCTCTCGCGCAAAGTGCAAAGCACGCAAGGCACGACCATGACATGGGGCGCGCTGTGCGTCATGTTCATGTCATTTACTTTGCAAATATCGTTGGCGGCGCCCACTCGCCGCGAGCGTTGGCTTGGCTGGTTACAATTCATTCCCCAATTTTTTGCAATGCTGTTCAGCCTCGTGCGCGGCGCCTATGTTGGATTCGCGAGTAGCATCATGTATTTGCTCAAACCCTATTGGAGTAACCGGCGCTTGTTGTTGCAAAAAATTTTGCCGGCGCTGCTTCTCCTCGTCATCATCACCACGCTCATTTCACCCCAAAACGTGCAACAACGCTTCGCCGCCATTTTTGATCTCAACACCGGCTCCACCCAAGTTCGCCTCATTCAATGGAAACACGCGCTCACCATCGCCGCCGATCATCCCTTCTTCGGCGTCGGCTGGCGCGATTTGCAGGCGGTGTTGCGCCAATACGCTGCGCCCGATCCCAACATTCCGGAAAATATTACGAAGGATGTTTTTTCCATTGGCCATTTTCACAGCAATTACTTTACGATTTTGGTTTGCTTCGGCGTCACCGGCCTGCTCGCGTTCGCGTGGTTGATAATCGCCGTCTGGCGCGCCCTCAGCAATGCTCTGAAAAACACGCCGGTTGAATTTAACCGTTTAGTCATTTTCGCCAGCCGTGCCGCGCTGCTCGGTTTTTTAGTCGCCGGTATTTTTGATTGGACCTTTGGCGATGCGGAAGTCGTGACCATGCTGTGGTTTGTGGTCGGTTTGGGGTTTGGGCATGTTGATTTCAAGAACACTGTGGCCGCGAGATAAATATGCGCAACTGGCTGATGAGCACCGAACCCAAACGGCTTGAATACTACAAAGGCATCTTGATTCATGCCGACACCGGCGTTCACGAACAGGCGGTGGCATTGTTTGCGCGGTACGTGCCGACAAGCGCGCGTGTGCTTGATGTCGGCGCCGGCGCCGGCGCTTTTTCGCAACGCCTCGCCGATGCAGGTTATGCGGTCACAGCGCTCGACATTGATCCGGAAAAATGGCTGCCCCAAGCCATTCCTTTTCTGAAGCTGAATATCGATGCGGGAATTGCAGCATCCGTTACTGCCCAATTCGACGCGGTATGCTGTCTCGAAGTGATCGAGCATGTCGAAAATTCGTGGAATTTGCTGCGTGAAATTTATGCCGTACTCAAGCCCGGTGGCCGTTTGATTTTGTCCACTCCAAATATTACGTCCTTTCTCTCGCGTCTGCTCTTTTTGCGCACTGGCCACTTCCATCAATTCAGCGAAGCCGATTTGGCGTACGGCCACATCAATCCGGTGACGGCTTTTGAAATCAACATTATTGCGGCGCGCCTCGGCTGGAAAATTTTGGAAACGCGCCCTGGCGGGTATCTGCCGGTTTGCGATTTCTCCTCGTGGCGTCTCCAAAAGCTGGCTTTCAATTTTTTACGCGTATGCAGTTATTTACTGGCGCGCGGACAAAAGCAGGGCTGGTGTCTCTTCTTTGTTTTGGAGAAGCCTGCCTCATGAGCGAATTGCTTTCCAAGCCTGAACCAGTTGTGACTTCACCCAAGCGCGTTCCGTTGTGGCGCAGCGGCGTGCATTCATTGGGCACGAGCCTTATCGCCATTTTACTGGCTGTTGCCGTTAACATTCTCATTGCACGCGCGCTCGGTCCGCAAGGCAAAGGCAGTTATGAGTTGGCCCTGGCCTCCGCTGCCTTGCTCAGTATTATGCTCGGCTTTTCGCTACCGGTAGGCGTCACGTATGTGGTGGCGCGCGGCCGAGCCAATTTGCGCGCGCTCGTTTGGCAATTAGTGGGCGTGGCAGCGCTGTTCGGTTTATTGGCAACCGCGATTCTTTACGTGCTGCGCCGGACGTCGCTATCGCCATCCTTTATTCCGCCGGAAATGGAAAACGGCATCGTGATTCTACTGGCGTTGACCGCGTGCGCGATGGAGGCCTCGAACTATTGGCGTTCCATATTAAATGGCCGGCAAGAAATCATTCGCGCCAACCGCGGCGATCTTTTGGGCCGGACAGCGCACGTCGTTATCTTGCTTGTTGCCGTGGGGATTCTAGCGCGCAATCGCCAGCCAGCGACGCCCACTCTTTTTATCGCCATCAATCTGGCCGTGTTGGTTCTGACCAATTTTATTTTTCTAAG
Source organism: uncultured Cytophagia bacterium (assembly GCA_964477305.1). Taxonomy (GTDB): domain Bacteria; phylum Zhuqueibacterota; class Zhuqueibacteria; order Zhuqueibacterales; family Zhuqueibacteraceae; genus Zhuqueibacter. Next base: position 34,542 of record CAYZFF010000009.1, on the reverse strand, counting down.
AATCCTGCGTTCAGCCTTACAACCTTCCTCCGGCCCCAGTGGACTCGCGGAAGTCGTCGCGTATGCGTTCCCTTGTTTTTTGGGCAACTTTATCCAATTTCTGAACTACCGCATGGATGTTTTCCTCGTCAATTATTTTTCGGGGCGTGATGCGGTGGGGTTGTACACGCTCGCGGTTTCGCTGGGCCAAATGATTTGGCTGGTTTCGAGAGCAGCGGCAACGGTTTTATTGCCGAACGTTGCCGCGTTGCAAGAAGCTGCCGCCGCCAATGCGCAACGCACGGCGCAAATTACGCGAGTGGCTTTTGGCCTCAGTTTGGTGTCAGCACTCGTGCTGGCCGTTTCTGCGACACCGCTGGTTCCGTTGGTTTTTGGCAACGCCTTTCGCCCAAGTGTGACGCCATTATTGTGGCTCTTGCCGGGTATCGTGGTTTTTAGCGCCGCCAATGTGGTGGCCTCATACTTCGCCGGCATCGGCAAACCGCGTTTGAATTTATACGTTGCTCTCGCCGGTTTGGCGGTCACGATCGCCTTTGACTTGCTACTAATCCCTGCTTTTGGCATCGCCGGCGCCGCGATTGCGAGCACGTTATCTTATGCAACGAGCACGGTTGCCATCGTTTGGCTTTTTGTTCGCCAATCACGTCTGCCAGTGCAGCAAGTTTTGGTGCTGACGCGTGAAGATCTCACGTTGGGAATTGCGTTGCTGCGCTCGCTGTTTCAGCGCCAACGCGTGGAGACTCGTTGACGTGTCGCGCCGGAAAATTCTGCTCATCGCCTCGTGGTATCCAACGAGCCATTCGCCCGTCAATGGCATTTTCATTCAAGATCAAGCGCAAGCATTGTCACAAGAATATGACGTTGCCGTGCTGGCGCCGCGCGTCGCCGGCTGGCGGGAAATGTTGCAAGGAAAAATTGGTCCGCGTTCGCAGCTTCAAAAAGAAGGAAATTTGCTCGTCAGCCGCGAGCGGGTGCTGGCACCGGTGCCGCGAGCGCCGGTTTGGGCTTATCGGAATTGGCTTCCAGCGGCGGCGCGAGGCTTTGCAAAATTGCTCGCGCAGTGGGGCAAGCCGGATTTAATTCACGCGCAAGTCGTTTTGCCCGGAGGCTTGTCCGCGGTACGACTCGGCAAGCAACATGGCATTCCAGTCGTGTTGACCGAACATACCAGCCCGTTTAGCGCGCATCTTAAAACCGCGCCGCTCCGGCGCTGGGTGCAAGAGACGTTGGCGCAAAGTGATCGCGTGCTGGCCGTGAGTCCGGCGCTGGCCCAACAGATTCAGGCTTTCGATAAAACCCTTGAAATTCACATTGTCGGTAACTTAATTAATACAGATTTCTTTGTTCCGGTAAAAACCGAACGGCACAATTCAAGCAAAACACATTTTTTATCCGTCGGTTTATTAACCTCCCAAAAAGGAACAAATTTTTTATTGCAAGCGGCCGCGCGGCTTCTCCAACGCGGTTGCACGGCGTTTGAATTGATTATCGGTGGCGATGGCCCGGAACGGCCTCGACTCGAACGACTCGCGCAATCTCTTGGTTTGAATAAGCAGTGTCACTTTACCGGCATGCTCACGCGCGAACAAGTCAAACAGCAGATGCAGCAATGTGATGTTTTTGTTCTGCCGAGTTTACACGAAACTTTTGGGCTTGTGCTCGCCGAGGCCATGGCCTGCGGCAAACCGGCCATTGCCACCCGTTGCGGTGGTCCGGAATTCGTCGTCACCCCGGACACGGGTGTTTTAGTCGAGGCCGCCAATCCCGAAGCACTGGCGAATGCGATGGTGGATTTTATGCAAGGGCATTTGCAGTTTAATTCGCAAAGTGTACGTCACAGTGTTGTTGAGCGTTTTGGCAAAGAAGTCTTTCTGCATCAGATTTCCACCATCTATGAACAGATTTGGTCGCAGTACAATTACTCTAACTGACTGAATGGCAAATGCGCTTTGTGCCAAGTCGTAGAATAGATTGACATAGAAGCGCAAATTTACGTTCTAACAATTACGTTTCAAAAATAAATGTGCGGCATTTTCGGCATCTGGAATTTAGACTATAAACCGATCGCGCCCGCGAAACTGCGGAACGCGACGAATCTTCTGCGCCATCGCGGCCCGGATGATGAAGGCTATTTGCTCGTCGACACGGCGAAGAATTGCACGGCCGCTTATGGCGGTAACGATACGATGTCGGAGTTGCGATTGCCACATATTGAGAATGCCGCCGACAAATCATACAATCTCGCATTCGGGTTTCGCCGGCTTTCGATTATCGACCTCTCTCCTGCCGGTCATCAACCGATGGCGAGCGCCGATCAACGGTACTGGATTATTTTCAACGGCGAAATTTATAATTATCTCGAGTTGCGTTCCGAGCTTGCGGGATATGGCCATCCATTTTATACCGGTTCCGATACTGAAGTGATTTTAGCGGCTTATCAAGAATGGGGACCTGAATGCTTGTCCAGATTTAACGGCATGTGGGCCTTGGCGATTTGGGACGCGCAACAACGGGAATTGTTTTTCGCGCGCGATCGGCTGGGCGTGAAGCCATTTTACTATTATAATAATGGAAAGCAATTTGTCTTTGCTTCCGAAATCAAAGCCATTCTCGCTGCAACATCGAACCTCGGACAAATCAACCATCCGCATCTTGCGAATTTTTTATTGACTGGATTGCTTGATCACAATGATCAAACTTTTTTTGCGCCCATCAAAGCACTGCCGCCAGCGCATTATCTCAAGGTCGATACAAAAACGGCAACGCCGATACCCCAACGTTACTGGGACATCGACCCCGAAGAAATAAAAACGAAGTATAATTACGCGCAACCCGAAAACACACTGCTTAATTTGTTGCAAGACTCGGTGCGCTTGCGGTTGCGCAGCGATGTGCCTGTCGGGACTTGTTTAAGTGGCGGCCTCGATTCCAGCGCTATCGTCGCCTTAGCCTCAAAGCAGTTGCCGCATTCGATCAATAGTTTCTCTTCCATCTATTCGCAGGCCGGTTATTCGGAAGAAAAATATATTCACCTCGTCGCGCAGGCCAACCAAACATTGGCGCATTTCACGAGTCCAAATCCCGAGAACTTTTTCAATCGACTCAACAAAATCATTTGGCACATGGACGAGCCTGCCGCCGGCCCAGGCATCTATTCGCAATGGTTTGTCATGGAACTGGCGCAGCAATCCGTCACGGTTTTGCTGGACGGGCAGGGCGGCGATGAGCTTTTTGCCGGCTACGCACCATATTTGCCTTTGCATCTCGCGACACTTGGTCAAAAAATTTTTCGTGAACGCCAGTTGAATTTATTTGGAAGATTTATACAAGACAGCGGCGTCATTCTGCGCGATGGTCATCGCTATTTCTTTCCGGAATTGAGCGCCCGGCAATTTTTGAAAAAATTTTTAATGCGTGCCAGCGGCAAGCGCTATCGTGCCGATCTCTGGCTAAATGCGGAAATGGCCGAGGCACAGCGTCTCGCAGCCATCGCCACGCATAATCCGCTTCCAGCCCACGACCGGCTCAATCGCCGTTTATATCGTGACATTACGCAAACGAGCATTCCCGCATTGCTCCATTATGAAGATCGTAGCAGCATGGCCTTCGGATTCGAAGCGCGCGTCCCGTTTCTGGATTATCGTCTTGTTGAATTTGCGCTCGGCTTGCCTGGAGAAATGAAAATAAAAGGCGCAACCACAAAATATATTGCGCGGCAAGCGTTCAAAGACATTTTGCCGGAGGCTGTTCGCACGCGCCGCGACAAAATGGGTTATCCGACACCGTTGGCACTCTGGTTGCGCGGACCGTTACGTTCACAGGCCGACGAAATTTTACAGGAACATTTTCGTCGTCGAAATTTTTACAATGTCCCGAGGGTGCAGCAACTCTGGCATGAACATCAAACCGGCGCCGCCGATCATAATTGGCAAATCTTTCGTTGGTTAACAACGGAAATGTGGTTGCGGAATTTTATTGATGTTCCCAACGCATCACAATGAATCCGCTGAAGCGGATTTCAGTTATTAGCCCTGCAATTGATTGCCGGGCGGAGCGAATTTAGAAACAAAATGGCTCTTCACATCGCGATGCTGCTTTCGAACGCGTTTCGGCCCGATCCGCGTGTGCACAAAGAAGCGCGGAGTTTAGTGCAGGCCGGTTACCAAGTGACGATTCTTTGTTGGGATCGGCAAGGGGAATTGGCAGCGCACGAAATCATGGATGGAATTGTCATCCACCGAATAGATGTTCGCTCCGTTTACAAAGCCGGTTCGCGGCAGATGTTTTATTTGCCGCGTTTCTGGCGGCGGGCTTTGCGAGAATTGCACAAACTGCGTCCGGACATTATTCATTGTCATGATCTTGAAACCACGCCCGCCGGTTACTGGTACGCGCGAACGAAGCATCTCCCGTGGGTTTTTGACGCCCACGAATGTTATCCGGAGCAAACGCGTTTGCACACGAACTCGGCAATTTATTATTTTCTTCTGCTTTTAGAACGCTTCATGACGAAACGCGCGACGTACATTTTCACTGTCGGCAATTTGTTGGCGGAACGATTTCGCCAGCTCGGCGGCCGCGTTGCCGTTGTGGGCAACTACCAAGTTCTTCAACCACTACCCACAATGGCAATAACCCGAGCTGCGTTGGGCCTCGCCAGTGATGTGTTTATTCTCGCCTATATCGGGAGTTTCATTCCCTCGCGAGAGATTTTGCCTCTCATATTTGCCACCGAACACCTGAATGAGGTAACCGTGCTTTTGCTTGGTGACGGCCCGCAGCGCGAAGCCATCGAAGCGATATTGCCGCAGTATCCACGCGTGCGTTACCTCGGGCAGATGCCGCAGGAAGAAGTGCCGGCATATACGGCGCTCGCTGATGTGATTTATTATGGCTTAAACGCTGCGGATCAAAACAATCATTACAGTTGCCCCAACGCGCTCTTTCATGCCTTAGCCGCAGGCAAGCCCTTGCTCACCACGAATGTCGGCGAAATTGCACATATTGTGCGGCAAGAACAATGCGGCGTTGTGGTCGAGAAGCCGTTGCCGGATTTATTGGCCGCTGCGATAACTAAACTGCGCGAGCGGCGCCTGCTCGAGCAGTTTGCCGAAAATGCTCGCCGGACGGCGACAGAAAAATACAATTGGCTTGTAGCCGAAAAAACTTTGTTAAATGTTTATCAAGAAATTTTCAAGCCCGAGTAAAATATTAAATGTGCGGCATCGCCGGAATATTTTCCTTTCAACAAGACGCGCCTGTCACAGCGGCGCAGATTAAAAAAATGACGGATGCCATTCGTCATCGTGGGCCGGATGACGAAGGCATTTATATTGATCAACAAATCGGCCTCGGGCATCGCCGACTGTCCATTATTGATCTTTCGCCGGACGGGCATCAACCGATGATCGGGCCGGACGGTTCCACGCAGATCATTTACAATGGCGAGCTTTACAATTATCTCGAGTTGCGCGCCGAATTAAAAAAGAACGGACATCTTTTTAAATCACAGAGCGACACCGAAGTGATCTTGCACGCTTATCAGGAATATGGGCCCGGATGTCTCTCGCATTTCACGGGTATGTTTGCTTTTGCTTTGTGGGACGAAAAATTGCGGCGATTGTTTCTCGCGCGTGATCGTTTCGGCATCAAACCGCTCTATTTTTATCATTCGCCACAGCAGTTTCTATTTGCCTCCGAAATCAAAGCCCTGCTGCCGCTTTTAGAAAGTCGCCCGCAACCCAATCAACGACTCGTTTATGATTTTCTGACGACGGGCATGCTCGATCACACCGATGAGACATTTTTTGTTGGCATTCAAAAATTGCCGCCGGCACATTACATGCTCGTCGAGGCCGATGGCCGTCAACAAACGACGCGCTACTGGGATTTTCTCGTCAGCAACGATGTAGCCGTGCTTGCAGAAAAAGACATCGCGGCTAGGTGCCGTGGTTTCTTCGATATCTTTACAGATTCAGTACGTTCGCATTTGCTTAGCGACGTCGCGGTTGGCTCCTGCCTCAGCGGCGGGTTGGATTCGTCGACAGTTGTCTCGGTGATCAGCCAATTGGTCAAACAAGATCAGGCCCGTGCCGTTGGTCCGCGCCAGCAAACGTTTTCGGCATGTTATCAAAATAGCGCCATAGATGAGCAGCGTTATATTAATATCGCCGTACAATCTTCCGGCGCGCTATCGCATCGCGTTTTCCCGAAAGCAGAAGGTTTTAGAGAAGCTTTACCGCAACTGTTATGGCATCAGGAAGAGCCGTTTGCCAGCACCAGCATTTATGCGCAATGGGAAGTGATGCGGCTCGCCAAAGAAAACGGCGTCGTTGTTTTGCTCGATGGGCAGGGGGCCGACGAGCAATTGCTGGGTTATCGAAAGTTTTATTTTTTTTACATCAGCCAATTGCTACGCCACCACGGAGTAAGGTTAGGTTTCATAGAAATGCTCAAACACTTTAGTTCGTGGGAGGTTCTCAAAACTCTACAATGGCGGCGCGGTTTGCGTTATTTGCCGGGCAGAAATTTCGGCTCGGGCGCAACAGCGCAAAAAGTCTTGCGCGATGATTTTTTTAAAAAATTTTCTATATTATCCGTGTCACTCAATCAGCAAGACACTCTCGCCGACCGCATCAAGGCGGATATGACTCGTTTTAGCGTGCCGGTATTATTGCGTTATGAAGATAAAAACTCGATGGCATTTTCGCGCGAATCCCGCGTGCCCTTCCTCGATCATCGTCTCGTGGAGTATGTGGCCGCATTACCGCTCAATCTTAAATTGCGTGACGGTTGGACAAAATTTTGTTTGCGCCGTGGAGCGCAAAACCTTGTGCCGCCGGAAATTCTTCACCGCAAAGACAAACTTGGTTTTGCCACGCCGGAAGATGAATGGTTGCGGCACGAATTGAAAGGTGAGGTGAAAAATACATTTGCTTCAGCCATTTTTTTACCGGAGTTTATCAAGTTGTCAGAGTTGCAAAGCCAATTCGATGCTTTCGTGAATGGTCAGCGGCCCTTGCTTTCCAGCGATTTCTTTTTCCGTTTTTACATTTTAGAGCACTGGGCGCGAATGTTTTGTTCGTAGCGGCGCCTTCAGGCGTTCAATGTCCGGTGATTATATCAAGCTTTAATCCCTGCAGGGATTGCTACAAACGCACATGCGCATTCTCTATCTTTCACAATATTTTCCCCCGGAAGTGGGCGCCACGCAAACGCGCGCGTACGAAATGGCTTGTGGCCTCGTGCGCGCCGGACATCACGTGACAATGATTGCCGAAGTGCCAAATCATCCCAGTGGAGTCATCCCCCCGGAATACCGCGGCAAAATTTACGAGCGTACCAGGCTCGACGGTATGGAAGTCATTCGCGTTTGGGTAAAAACTTCGCCAGTAAAAACCTTTCGCAGCCGCATGATGTTTTATTTAAGCTATATGCTGATGGCAATTTTTGCCGGGCTTTTGCTGGCGCGGAAAAAATATGACGTTATTTATGCGACTTCACCACCGCTGTTTGTCGGCGCGGCTGGATTGGCACTCAGTTATTTTCGGCGTATTCCATTCTTCTTCGAAGTCCGCGATCTGTGGCCGGAATCCGCAGTGGTGATGGGTGAGTTGCAAAATCCGCGCGCAGTGGCGTGGGCGGCAAGATTAGAAGAAGCTTGTTATCGTCGAGCGCAACAAATCGTGGTGGCCACCGCTGGCATTCGCCGCCGGCTTCTCGAACGCGGCTGGCCGGAAGAAAAAATAACCTTCATTCCTAACGGCGCGAACATTCAAATTTTCCAACCGCAACCCGAAGCCGGAAAACAACGCCGCGCGGAGCTGGGCTTGAACGAAAAATTTGTCGTTCTTTATACCGGGATTTTAGGGGTGGCGCAAGGCCTGGAGACTTTGGCGGAAGCTGCGCACCGGCTCATTGAACATACTGACATTTATTTTTTGATCATCGGCGCCGGGCCGAAAAAAAACGAACTGCTCGCCTTGAAAGAAAAACTTCAATTGCAAAATTTCACCTTGCTCGGTGAAAAACCGCAAAAAGAGATGGCCAGCTATTTTGCCGCCGGCGATGTCGCGCTCGTGCCGTTGCGCAAGCTCGATTTGTTCAGTGGCGCATTGCCGTCTAAAATGTTTGAAGCCTGGTCTTGTGCTTGCCCGGTGATCTTGAGCGTGAATGGTGAAGCGCAAACCGTGCTGGCGGCGGCGCAGGCCGGCCTGCACACCGAGCCGGAGGATGCCGCAGCGATTGCAGCCGCTGTACTGCAATTAAAGAACGATCCCACCACCCGACGGCAAATGGGAGAAAACGGCCGCCGCTTTGTCATGGAAAACTTTTCACGCGAACGCGCCGCGCAAAAATTAGAGCAACTGTTGGCCCAGACCATGCAGTTTAAAAAATGAGCGAAAGATTTTGATCATGCTGACGTTCGTTTATCTTTATCTGTTTTTATTCTCGTTCGCCCTCTCTCTGTTGTTTGTGCCAATAGCGAAGCGGTTGGCGTTTCGACTCCAGATGATCGATCATCCGGACGGCCGCAAGGCGCACCAACAACCGCGCCCATTGTTGGGCGGGTTGGCTTTTTATTTTGCCTTCACCGTAGCGCTGTTCACTCAGATCATCGGCTATTATTATTTTCAAAAGCATCCGTGGTTTGCCGCGCGCTTTTCCTTTTTAACCGGACAGTCGCAACATTTTCTTGCGCTTTTGCCGAAACTGCTGGCGATCTGGGGCGGCAGCACGCTCATGACCGTGTTAGGATTTGTTGATGACCGGCGCGGCGTCGGCTTTTCCTATAAAATTAAATTTGTGACGCAAATCTTCGCCGCCAGCCTTCTGGTCATCGCCGGTATTAAAACCGATTTCGTGCCATTTCCATTTTTAAATGGGGTCATTACCATCGCGTGGGTTGTTGGCATTACCAACGCCTTTAATTTGCTCGACAATATGGACGGCCTCTCCGCCGGGGTGGCAACGATTGCAGCGTTGATTTTCTTCGTGATCACCACCGTGCAGGGACAAGTGTTTTCGGCGATGATTTTTGCGCTGTTCATCGGTGCGGTGAGCGGCTTTCTCATCCACAATTTTCATCCAGCGAAAATTTTTATGGGCGACACCGGCAGTTTATTTATCGGTTACCTACTTGCGACTCTTTCGCTCACCAGTAGTTATGTCGTGCCGACCAGCGTCAATTTGCTGCCGGTCATTTCTCCTTTGCTCATTCTCAGTCTGCCAATTTTTGATACGCTTTCGGTAATGTTCATTCGCCATCGGGAAAACCGGCCATTGTTCATCGGCGACCGCCGCCATTTTTCGCATCGCCTCGTCGAGCTTGGCATGAGTCAGCGCGGCACCGTTATTTTCATTTATCTCATCGCGCTCAGCATTGGCGCCGCTGCCGCCCTCCTGCCCTATTTGCCGTTGTGGGGCCAGCTTTTGGTGCTTTTGCAAACCGTGGCCATTTACACGATGATCGCGATATTAATGTATATTGCCAAACGCCAAAATCAAACCACTGAAATAACTTCTTAAATAATCCACAAAGGAGACCTCGTGGCGAGAACAACGAATAACGGCCGCTGTGTGTTTTGTAAAGGTACCTTTAGCAAACAAACGATGGCGAAGCATCTCGCTGTCTGCGAGAAAAGAAAAAACACGTCCAAAGGGTCAGCCGAGCAAACAGTTTACCATTTACTCGTCGAGGGTTTACAGGCGCCGGAGTATTGGCTTTATCTTGAAGCCTCCGGCAGCGCAAAACTGAAAGATTTGGATGATCTTCTCCGCGAAGTCTGGCTGGAGTGCTGCGGACATTTGAGCACATTCGACTTCGATGGGCAAACGTATTCCGTTTCGCCGATGCAAGAATTCGGTGACAAGAATATGAACATCGCGTTGAATAAAATTCTCGCGCCCAAAATGAAGTTTCAGCATGATTATGATATGGGCACGACCACCGAATTGACCGTTAAAGTTTTAGCCGTGGGAACGGCGCCGATGAAGCGCGGCGAGATCAAATTGGCGGCGCGCAATGAGCCGCCGGTGTATCAATGCAGCGCCTGTAAAGAAATCGCCACGCAAATTTGCAGCCAGTGCGTATTTGAGGGCAATCCATTCGTCTGTGATGACTGTGCCGAAGAACACGAATGCGGCGAAGAGATGTTATTGCCGGTCGTGAATTCGCCGCGTATGGGCATGTGCGGTTACACCGGCGACTAAACTTTTGCTTGCAAGAAACCAGCTCTTTTGTTATCTTGACTCGAACTTAACCTTGAATCCAATGCCGACTATTTACCTTATCGACGCCAGCCCTTACATTTTTCGCGCTTATTTCTCCATTCCTTCATCCGTGCATGCTCCAGGCGGTTCGCCAACCAATGCGGTTTATGGATACACGGCTTTTCTGCTCGACTTGATTAAAAAAGCGGAGCCGACGCATATTGCTGTGGCGTTTGATGGCAGTCTTACGAGTTCCTTCCGCAATGAATTTTACCCGCAATACAAAGCCAACCGCGAGTTGCCCGATTCAGCGCTCACCGCACAGCTCGAGGCGTGCTGGCAAGTTACGGAAGCGTTGGGAATGAAAGCATATATTGATGATCGGTACGAAGCGGACGATATTATCGGCACGATCATCGCAAAGTTGGTGAAAAAAGACGGTGATTTTGTGGTCGTGTCCAGCGACAAGGATTTGGCCCAACTCGTCAACAACCGCATCAAGCTTTGGGATTTTGCGAAAGACCGTCGCTTCGATGAGAAAGCGGTGAAGCAACATTTTGGGGTGCGCGCCGATCAAATCGTCGACCTACTCGCGTTGATGGGAGACGCCGTCGATAATATTCCCGGCGTCAAAGGCATCGGCGAGAAAACTGCCGTGGCGTTATTATCGAAGTTTGCCAATGTCGAAACGCTTTATCAGAAATTGGATCACGTTGCCAAAATGGAATTACGCGGCGCGGCGGCTATTCGCGTCAAATTAGAGCAAAACCGCGAGATGGCATTTCTCTCCAAACGGCTCGCGACGATTGCCTGCGCAGCCCCGCTGCAAGTGGGGTTACCAACCCTGAAATACCACGGCGCGGATCGCCTAAAAATCGAACCGCTGTTTGACCGGCTCGGATTTGGAAAAATTCGGGAGCGGATTTCTAAATGGAAAAAATAGAGTGCATTTTAATTTTTGAGAACCCGCCATGAAAAATCTAACCATCATCCAGCATCCGCTCATTCAACACAAGCTCACGCATCTTCGCGATAAACGCACCGACCACATGCAATTTCGCCTGCTCACCAAAGAACTGACGTCTTTTATGCTCTATGAAGTCATGTCGGATTATCCCCTCAAAGAAATCGAAATCGACACGCCGCTGATGCCGATGAAAGCCCAAATCCTGGCGCGCGAAATTTCTTTGGTGCTTATTTTACGCGCGGGGCTGGGCATGTTGGACGGTTTGCTGGATCTCGTGCCCGAAGCGCGCGTCGGCCATATTGGTCTGTATCGCAACGAAAACACGCTCGAGCCGGTGCAATATTATTCAAAACTGCCAAAGAATATAGCGGAGACCGACGTCATTTTGGTCGATCCGATGCTGGCCACCGGCGGCTCGGCAGCGACCGCGGCGAGCCTCGTGAAAAAGGCGGGCGCGAAAAACATCAAATTCGTCTGCATGGTGGCGGCGCCGGAGGGAGTTGCGAAGCTCAATGACTCTCATGCCGACGTCACGATTTATGCGGCGGCACTAGATGAACGCCTCAATGATCATGGTTATATTCTGCCGGGGCTTGGCGATGCGGGGGATCGCTTATTTGGAACGAAATAGATTACTGATTAATTCGTTGCTTGCAGCAAGTCCATTCCCTCACGGGTTCTTCTGGTTCAACAATTCATCCGCGCGCACTTTGATTTGCGTACGGATCACCCAGCAGTTGACGTAGCCTTTGTCGGTCGCCAAATTTTGCAGTTGCTCGGCGTCATAACGATTCACAAAACGGCCGGCGCGGATTTTATAATAGGGCGCTTCATAAAACGTCTCCACCTCGACATTCAAAGCGAGAACAGCTTCACGCACGGTCGTACGCGCTTGCTTGGCATCTTCGGTTTGCAACAATTGCACTTGATAGCCCGGCACGGTTTGCCATGAGGTGTCGACCTTGGCCGCAACTGATGGTGAAATTTTTAGAGTGTCGACTCTCTTCAACGCGGTCGGCTTGCGTGCAATACGGAATTCCGGCGCTTTTAGCAACATCGGATCAAAATCTTCATTTTGCGCCACGTAGGCAGTAGAGGAAGGTGGCTGCGCCGGTTGTGGCTTCTCTTCGGGTGTCTTTTCAACACGCGCCGGCTCGGTTCGACTCGTGGATTTTGCGCCAGAACAACCCAAACTTAATGAAAGCGCCAACGGCAGAAGCAGCAGCGAAGCGTATCTTATCGGAAGCGCCAGTACGGCAAGTAAACGTAGTTTTAAAATATTGCGGTGCATAAAGCCTCGTAATGAAAATTCAGGAGAAATTTAACTCCCGCAATATAATCAAACTGCTGCTGATTAGCAAGCGCCGATTTATAAAACCCCTTCGTCTGCACTCAGGATGACTCGAATAAATCAGAGCGACAACACAGCACTCTCAACGCAATCCCAGCGCATTGAGCACGAGAGGATTAACGAATTCATAGTTCCCGACGCCGCGCGCATCAACAAAAACAAAGCGGCGATTTAGTCCACGATACTCCCAGATTTCATACTGGGAATAGAAGGACGAAGCGTTGCCGCTGGTTGCCGGTGTGTGCAATCCTTGCCGAACATGGGCCGACCATTCCGGTGTTTTCAATCTATCGTTCAACTGGTTAAGCTCGGTGGAATTAAAGCGTCGCACGTTATCCGGCGGGCCATAAGTAAGATACGTTTGTCCCTGCGGCGATTTCCAACCTGCGCCCTGCTGCCATTTAAAGTTTGCATTGACAAACTCCATGCGGCGATTATATTCTTCCATCGCTTCATTGCGCGGTGTGCCCGGCGTTGGATCGTGGCGCTGCCAGAATTCGAGCAAGCCGCGCTGGCGCTCGGCAACAGGCAATTTTTTCAAGTGGTTTAACTCTTCACTTTTTGCCACATATCGCAAGGCATCAATGATGTCCTCGTATTTTTGATCTTTGAAGGAGAACACGCCCCACTGTACCGCGAAGCGGCTACTTGACTCTGCATAACAGTGATTGGCGTTATCAAAAACGCGCGCAGTCAGCGTATAAAGCCCGTTCGCTAAATTTGTAATCGGAAGCACAACGCTCTGCACGCAAGAGGTTCCGGGTTTGCGAGTGAACTTCCACAGCTCTTTGACTTCTTCCCCGCTTTCGTTGCGAATAATATACAGCGTCTGGAAAGTATCGGCAGCGGCGGCTTGTAAAAACGTGCTATCCCGGGCTATGTTACCAGGCCCAACTAAATTATAGATTTCGTAATAAATCAAAAGCTGTCCGACAAACTGACCATAAGCACGCGACACATTAGGCTCGATGCGGCGATTGTTTTTGACAAACACGTTGTTGGAAGAATCCACCGCCATATTGCGGCTGAATTGTATATCGCTCACCACGAGATTCTGGCCGGAAAAATCACGCACGGAAAATTTGCTGGTGGCCGTGTAGTTTTGAGCGCTTTCACGGTCAGTGATGACGGCGCGCCACTGATAATGGCCGGGAAGCAGGTCGGCGCGTAGCAGCGTGAGGCGTGACTTATCGGGCCGGGTCGTTTCGTCGTAACTCAGGGCAATGATCTCGTCCACCTCCGACAGCGTCTGCAAAAGGTTGCCGTGTTCGTCCTCGATATAAAAATCGATATCATAAGCGGCACGAAACATTTTCTCCGCACGAATAAAACTGAGACGCTGGTAGCTGATTTGTATGTAAAATTCGACATAGGATTTTCCGTGCGCGCCCGCGAAACTGGCGAAATCAACGCCGAACGGCTTTTCCGCGGCGGTTAGCTTAAGCCGCGACCAGTTGTTTTTGGAATCGTCGGAAACGATAGTCACAACACCTTCCGGGCGGGACGATATTGAACCAGAGAAAATTTTTTGTGTGGTAATTGCTGGAGATGACGGCCAAGCCAATGGCGTCGAGAAGAAGTTCAAAAAAAGCAAAACGGCTCCCATCCGTGGGGTACTGATCCTCATAAAACATCCGATGTGTTGAGATGAAAGGTTGCCCTGACGATTCAGGGTGTTGCGGTCACGATGCTGCGATGCTCAATGGCCTCTCACAAAAGCAATAAGTTTTTATACCGGAAAGGCCTCGACTTTGCAGAAATAATGCTGGGGAAAGAGGAAAAGCGGGTTTAATAACTACTCCGGGATAGTTCTCTGCGACAGTAATTTAACTTATCTCGAAGATTTTTTTGCGGCAATTGTATTGGTGGGGGTTGGAGAGGAAAATATGTAACGGGAGTCGCTGGCGTGGGTCTTTAGGCCAATAAAAATACTAAATTTAGATCATGCAAAAAAAAGTTGATTTTTTTCGCGTCGGTTGGAACAAAATCGCCCCTCTTGTCGTTTATTTTTGTGAAGCTGCTCGGGAAGCAATTCCCTTGAGCGGTTGGGCTACCAGCGCAGACATGGCGGCGCTCGCTGGTAGCCATTTTTATTTTGTAGGTTAGATGGCCTCGCTTATCACAATTATCGGTACAAAAAAACCTTTTGTGCTTTCTATTCGTCTTCTCCGTCCTCTTTTGAAAATTTCTGTAATAGCGTTTTATTATCCGGTGTAGTTGCCAGCGCTTTGAGCAATGTTGTCATTGCTTCTTTGGCCGGCATGGCATGCAGTGCGCGCCGGACGGCTTGATATTGCAGCGTCTTTTTGCCAAAAAGCAATTCTTCCCGGCGCGTGCCGGAAGCCGGAATGTTGATCGCCGGAAAAATGCGTTGATCGGCGAGGGCGCGATCCAACACCAATTCCATATTCCCCGTCCCTTTAAACTCCTCAAAAATAAATTCATCCATTCGCGAACCGGTACCCACGAGAATGGTGGCAATAATCGTCAGCGAGCCGCCGCCTTCGATTTGCCGGCCGGCGCCAAAAATTTTACGCGGAATTTCCAACGCCCGCGCATCCAAACCGCCACTCATCGTGCGTCCGCTGCCGCGTTGGCCGAGATTAAACGCGCGACCGGTGCGCGTCAGCGAATCCAGTAGCAGCACCACATCATCGCCGGCTTCGACTTTGCGTTTGGCATATTCTGTGACCAACTGCGCTAAACGCAAATGCGATTCCAGCGAGGCATCATTGGAGCTGGCGAACACTTGCCCTTGCACGGCGCGGCGCATGTCGGTCACTTCTTCCGGGCGTTCATCGAGCAGCAGCAGAACTAAATGAATATCGGGATGGTTGCGCGAAATAGACTGCGCGATTTGCTGCAAGAGCATGGTTTTGCCGGATCGCGGCGGCGCCACAATCAACGCGCGCTGGCCTTTGCCGACCGGACTGATCAAATCGATCACGCGCATCGAGATATCGGATTTTTCCTTCTCTGCCGTTTTCGCCGAACGCGCGGGCTTCGTTTCCAAAACGATTTGTTCCGACGGGCTGATGGCGGTGCGCATTTCTAATTCCGGTACCTGCGCCCATGCCGCGGGGTCGCGATCATTAATTTTGATAATTTTCTCAACTTGTTGGCCGCCGCGCTGGCCGGGGCCGATTTCCGCTTCGACCAGCACCCCGGGGCGCAGGTTGTTTGCCTCACTCAGGCTGCGATGCACAAAGGGGTCATTTTGTTGCGGCATTAACGCCAACGAGACCCGGCGTAAAAAGCCATGGCCCCGATCGACGATCTCGAGGATACCTGTAAATGTTTCGGGCACAGTATTGTAATATTAAATTTAAAAAATTATTTCCCAACTACTTTTGTGCGTATTTGCAATTACTTGCCTTCGCACAGCGCTTTCAAACGCGCTAACGCTTGATTGTAGGATTTAACCTGTTCGGCAATCGCCTCGGCAGTTTGTGGGCCAGATTCAGAATAGCGCTCTTCGTAAGTAAGCTTCGTTCCTTTACCCGCTGGCGCCAGCGTCCAACGTTCCTGGCAAATATATGTTGCGTTATCCGGCTCCCAAACATAACGCAACTCACTGCCGGGTTTGGCAAAGATTAAAATATACGTGCCGGCGTCGCCCCACACTTTCATTTGGACATTATCGCCGACTTTTTCCAATTTTTTCGGCGCCCCTTTGTACTCAAAATTTAACGCGCTGGCGAGCTTCTGCACATCCGTAATCACCGCCCACACGGCTTGGGGAGTGGCATTGATGATGAGTTCGCCACCGAAACTTTGAGCCGTGAGTTTTTTGTTAACGACTTGCGTAAAACCTGGAACGGCAACGCCAATCATTACAAGCAACAAGAAAATGGAAACTTTACGATATGCCATAGTGACCTCCTACAATGAATATAGCACAATTTCCGAATCTTACAACCATTGTTTTTAATTTCAGCTTTCACTTCGGTTCAAATAGGGATAAACGAATTCATACATTCCCCCACCCACTTTTACAACGACGACTTTGCCATCCTGTTGCGCGCTCAAAATGCCCTTGCCGGTGCCGAGCGGTTGATCGTCCTCCAAGACTTCTGCCAAAATTGCCTGCGGTAATTTTACCGTGGCGCTGGTGTTGGCTGGAATTTCAATTGCCAGCGTAAAACGGCTGTCAGCAATTTTCCACGCCGATTCAATTTTGCCATACACCGATTGCAAACTCGCGCGAGCATGGGTTAGATTTCCGCCCGGCTGCGGTTGAATGAAAATATGTTTGTAGCCCGGATGCGCCGGATCAATTTCAATGCCGGCAACGACGCGATACAACCATTCGCCGATAGCGCCATACGCGTAATGATTGAACGAATTCATGCCCGCATCTTGAAACGCGCCATTGGCTTTGATGCCGTCCCAGCGTTCCCAAATGGTGGTCGCCCCCATTTTCACCGGATACAACCACGAGGGATAGGTTTCCTGCAACAACAACGCGTAAGCAGCTTCCAAATAGCCGTTGCTGCTGAGCACGTGACAAAGATATGGTGTGCCAAGAAAACCCGTCGTCAGATGATTATCAAACGATTTCACATCTTGAACCAACCGCGCGGCAGCATTAGCGCGCAATTCTGCGGGTAACAAATCAAACGCGAGCGCCAGTGTGTATGCCGTTTGTGTGTTCGAGGCGAGGCGGCCATTAGCAGTGACATACTCCTTTTGAAACGCTCGCTTGATTTGATCCAACAAAATTGCATATTTTTCGGCGTCATCATTTTTACCAAGCACCAGCGCCGTCTTCGCCAACAAACTTGTCGAATAGGCGAAAAAGGCTGTCGCAATCAAATCTTTGTCTGTGGTTGCGCCGGGATAATCGGAGCGATCCGTGCTGAACGCCAGCCAGTCACCGAAATGAAAACCTTGTTGATAAAGACACTCCTCGCCGGCTTGAGCGCGCATGTATTCCACCCAGGCTTTCATGCTCTCATATTGCCTGGCAAGAATCCGCCGGTCGCCGTAGCAAAGATACATCGTCCACGGAATAATTGTCGCGGCATCGGCCCAGCCGGTCGAGCCGCCGCCGGTTTCTTTTCCGCGCGTCAACACATCCGGAATGACAAACGGCACGCTGCCATTCTTTTTTTGATCGGCGGCCAAATCTTGCAGCCACTTCGTGAAGAAACCCGCGACCTCAAAATTA
Source organism: uncultured Cytophagia bacterium (assembly GCA_964477305.1). Lineage (GTDB taxonomy): Bacteria > Zhuqueibacterota > Zhuqueibacteria > Zhuqueibacterales > Zhuqueibacteraceae > Zhuqueibacter. The sequence goes on along the minus strand of CAYZFF010000009.1, from coordinate 16,842 downwards.
AACGCGGCCGTACGGCAAAACGCTTGCGCATCTCCGGTCCAGCCGAGACGTTCATCGCGCTGTGGACAATCCGTCGGCACATCGAGAAAGTTACCCCGTTGTCCCCATTGAATGTTGCGCTGCAACTGGTTAATCAATTCATGCGAACATTCAAAACTGCCCGTCGGCATCATATCCGAATGAATCACGATGCCGGTGAGGTTTTTCAGTTGCGGCTCGCCGGGAAAGCCTTCGACCCGCACATACCGAAAGCCGTGAAACGTAAAATGTGGTTCGTAAATTTCCACGCCGCTTCCTTTCAACGTATATAGAATTTTTTGCTCGGCTTTGCGGAGATTAGCGGTGTAGAAGTCTCCATCTTTAGTCAAAACTTCCGCGTGTTGCAACGTCACGGTTGTCCCGGCTGGGCCTTGTACTTTCAGTCGAACCCAACCCACCAGGTTTTGCCCCAGATCAAAAACGGTTTCTCCGGCGGGGGTTTTGAAAAGCGCAATCGGTTTGATTTCTTGAATTTTTCGCACCGGCGATGAAACGGGTGCGATGAGAATTTTTTTGCTGTGCTCGATTATTTTTACACCGGCCCAATCGGCATCGTTGAAATTTGACGCGCTCCACCCTGTTCGCTCCAAACGCGCGTCATAAATTTCACCGTTGTAAATGTCAGAGTTTAATATCGGGCCGGTAGCGGATTTCCAGGTTTCGTCCGAAGGAATGATTTGTGTGCTGCCATCTTCGTACTCAATCTCAAGTTGGAGAAGCAGCGCCAACTGATTGCCATATACATTCCGGCGCATGTCCCACGTGAGATGGCCGCGATACCAGCCGTCGCCCAAAATCACGCCGATGGCGTTTTTTCCGGCGCGCAGTTGCGGTGTCACGTCATACGTCTGATATTGCAACCGCGTATCGTAACTCGTCCAACCTGGCGTGAAAACTTGGTCGCCGACGCGTTGCCCATTCAATTGCAACTCGTACAAACCGAGACTCGTCACATAAACCCGCGCTGATTTAACCGCGCCGCGCAACGCAAACTCTTTGCGGAGCAACGGACAGGGTTGCGTCTTTGTGAAATCTTCTGCAAAGTCGGTGCAAATCCAATTAGCCCGCCAATCCGCCGGTTCGAGCAAACCCATTTCCCAAAAGGCGGGTGCGCTCCAATCCGAGGCTTGATCGTGTCCATCCCATGCGCGCACTTGCCAATAAACTCGCTGCCGCGATTGCAACGCCGGCCCTTGATAGTCAACGTGAATCGATTGATCAGAAACAACCTTTCCGGTATTCCAAAGGTCGTGTTGTCCGAGGTCCGAAGTCCTTGCGGCGGCGCGAATCTGATACGCTTTTTGTACGGCGCCGCGATTGGCCGAAACAATTTGCCAACTCAATCGCGGCTGCCGTTCATCAATGCCAATGGGATTGATTTGATACTCGACGCGGAGATTTTCGAGTTTGAGTGAAAACGTGTTGGGTGACATCCGTATGTTGGAAGTATGCGG
>CAYZFF010000009.1:0-15249 GCA_964477305.1 uncultured Cytophagia bacterium | reverse complement strand
TGCGGGTTATTATTTTTAACTCCGCTGAATACGCCGCGGCGATTATTTGCGACGAATGAAAACAAACTCGCCGTCTTCATCGCCGGTTTCACGAATGACGCCGAACTGCGGCACCTGGCTGTTCGGGCTGTTGTTGATCACCGGCTCGCGCAGACGCGTAAACAACGTTTGCACCGGCATATATGGCATGCTGTTTTCCTGTAATTTTTTAATCAAAAAACTGACAAACACGCTTTTGTCCGGCACTTCTTTCATCGCGCCACTGGTCATCGCTTTCCGGCTCGGGGTTTTGTAAAGCTCTTCCAATGCGCGGTCGGGCGGGCCAAAAGCAGCACGCGTTTTGAAAATGCCGCCGCTAAAACAGGCATCGGAAATCAGCAACGTATGTTTGGAGCGAATGCCGTTGATATAATCGCGAATAGTGCCATTCGACAACCAGTTCGAGCGAAATCCCTTTTTCGCATCGGCTGGCAACCAGAAACCTTGTTTCAACTGCTCGTCCCAATAGCCGTGGCCGGCGTAAAAAATCAGCAAATTATCTCGAACGGTGATTTGATTGATCAGACCGTCAAAAGCATTGCTGATCTCATCTTTGGAGGGATTTTTTAGAAACGTGACCTGCGGCGTCTCGAAAGTGTATTGCGTGGTCAGCGTCGTAATCATGTTTTGCGCATCCTGAATCGGATAATCCAAATCATTGATGCCATCGTCAATATAATCCTGCACGGCAATCACCAATGCGTAATAGCGCCCCGGTGAAACCAGTGTGGCCTCCGCAGATGGGGCCGTCGATGGACCGGAAGGCATTAGGCCTCGCGTTTCGGTTTCGGCCGTCCCCGGCATTCCCTGCAAGACAAAATTCTGGTAGTATATCATGTTTTCTGCGATCTCTGGAGAGCCGACGACGATGAACCCGATAAACCCTTTACGCGGAAAAGCAGCTTCGTTGAGATTTGCCCGGCCGATTTCATGGTCGGCCACCGAAAAAATAATTTGCTGTGGCGTAAGCTGGATTTTATAACGCTGCCATTCTTGAACGCGTATCAATTGCGCATCTGGCATGTGAATCAAATTATCCAGGAATTTTCCATAAAAGCCGGTTCTGAGCCAGGCGCGCGGATCAAGAGGAGTAACTCTAATCGTTAGCGCATCAGCAGCCGGTTGCCCCCAGGGAAGTTTATTCTGCGAGAAGGCAATGATAATCTCTTGATTCTGCGCGGTCAACAACGCCTCAAACTCAAACGTCACGCTCGGCACGCGTTCGAGATCATAAAGCTCTTTTTTGCTCCACATTGCCAAATGCATATTAGGCAAATTGAATCCCTGGGCTGTGAATTGGACGCGCGGATCCTGGCTATTGCTGGTAAAATCGTTTGGGCTTACATTTATTGTCGCAGATCCCGACGATTGCGGTTGCGCTGGCGCGCAAAAACTCAACAAAAACGCAATGAGGGCCGCGCCTCCACAACAATACTGACGAACCGAACGATATTGACAGGACATGACCGCCTCCTTAATTACAGATTACCTCGTCACCACAATCTTCTGAGTCAACTTCTGCGCACCGGCTTGCAACACGGAAAAGTAAAGGCCACTGGTTACCGCTTCGCCGCGTTCATTGCGGCCGTCCCAGGAAATTTCATGCGCTCCGGCGGTTTGCCGGGCATTCACGATTGAACGCGTCAATCGGCCCAGCACGTCATAAATGTTCAGGCGGACGTCGCTTTCCTGTGGCAAAGCATAAACGAGACGAGTTGACGGCGAACGCGAGATGGAAAAAGGATTCGGATAACTCGGCGCGAGCATTAACTTTTGCGGCGGTGAATTTTGCGCTTCTGCCATTTCAAAGCCGACGGATTTCGGAGCATTGAGTTGGGAGGCGATTTGATAAATTCGCCCAATCGTCGTCACGGCTTTGCCATCCGCTGCCAGCAACGCGGAAATCGGTTTTTGGCCGATGGTATCAAAGCGTCGGTCGTATCCCACCGAGCGGCTCCAAAACCACCGCTGAATGCCGACGGTATTCGTGATAAAATAATTCGACAACTCCCAACACAGCTTGGCCGCTTCGGCTTCGGTGCGACGCCAATCAATATTGCCAAATTCACTCACCCAGATCGTCTCGATGCCACTGCTTTTAAAACTCGCGGCCAGCCGCTCGATGTGGGGTTGCGTGTCGGATATTTTAAACGCCGTCTCTTGCGCGTGCATCGGATAAACGTGAAAATTGCCGATGTCAACTTTAACATCTGCCGGCAAAGCCAAACGAAAAGCTTCAAACCACGCCGCCGTCGTGCGTTGGAACAATGAAGCGGTCACAAACGTTGCCAACTCGTTCCGAAAATTGCCAAAGAACGACGGAATGCCGGCGAGAATAATTTCCTGCGGGTTGTCGAGCGCTTCGGTTAAAAATAAGCCGCCGATCATACATTTTGCCGTTGGATCGTATTTTTTGATCTGCCGGTAATAACGCGCGTAAATCGCGGCGTATTGCTCCGGACGTAACAACGGAAACCAGTTCGGCTCATTGCCAATCTCCCAAATGGCGCCGTCTTGCCGTCCGTCTTCAAAGAGATCGTGCATCCATTTCGACTCGCGCGTAAAAACCCGATCAAGAATATCTTGTTGCCGCGGCAACGGCTTGCCACTAAAAAAGGTTTTGGAGAGAAACGGTTCGAAATAAAAATGCTGCGCGAGATCCGGCTGACCGTCGTGGTTTTGATCAATCTTCATAATCTCACCGACGCCGCTCGCCATCGCTTTATCGATTTGCGTTTGCACGATCAGATCGAGCTTGCCCCACGTGAAGCTCACATCGCCGATGCCGAGAATGTTGACTTTGAATTTGATGTCGCCCTGCGCATCGGTCACGGAGGTGCCATGAATCTCTTTAATCGCCAGATAACGCCCTTGCGCATCTTTGCCGATCTCAATCGTTCCGAACAAACTCAGTTTCGTGTCGAACGTCGGCCAGGCGTGAATCGTTTTGCGCGTGCCCTGCGCCTGCGTTGACCAGGTGACGTTCAAATCAACTTGCAGGTTAATGCTTTGGCCGTCCGGCGCGACGGTGAGTTGAATCGCCGGCAGTTGTTCCGGCAAATCCACGGCGGTATCGCTCAGGCGCACGGTATAACTGTAAATCGTTACGCCGAGAACTTTTTGGCTCCATGTTTTGGAGGTGCCGTCCACGGTTTGTTTCCACTGCGCCGCCAAATCATCACGATTGGCCGCCCACGCCTCCTGCACCACCGGAATAGCATTGCTTTCAATGAGGTCGATGGCGAGATTGAGAAAATTTTGCAGCAGCAATGAATTGGGTTGCTCCAGCAAATCCAACACATACCATTCCCAATCGACGCCGAGCGTGTCGTTGCGGCTGGTGAGTTGGCCGACGACAAAGTGTTTTTGTTTGCCGAATAGAACCGCGTCATCATTCTGGCGTTGATACTCGCGATAGGCTTGCAAGTTCAAGCGCTCGGCGGCTTCGCGGCCGACGGTGCCGAAACGCGGGTCGGTTTGCGCCCACAAAGAAAGGCAATTTGAGACAACAAAAAACAGGATAAAGCTGGCGGGCCGAATTGCAGTAAAAATGCGCATTTTCCCTCCGTGGAAAGTTTGAGGTCAGGAAAGCCGTGCGGCTAAACAAGCCGATTGATTTAGCTACTCCACCATCCATCCCAAAGTCTAACATTCGAGGAAAACTGCCGTCGCGTGATTGTGAAAGTATACTGATTTTTTTGATGGGTGTCAAGAGAATTTCTTGGCGCTTTCTCGCTTTTAAACCATCACCTCTTCCATCTCAGCCAAAACCGGCTCGGTGGTTTGCAAGCGCGGCTTGAGCATCGACGCTTGCAGATTCACGGTGACGCGCAAGGCGTGCAAACCGTGAACGCCTTGCAGATCTTCCAATTCCAACTCTTCCAGCGCGTCCGTCAAGTAACCGGAACCTTGCAAATAATCAATGTACTCGCGGTACTCCGCCGCTTCTCTGGCCTGCGAATAAACGATGGCGATTTGGCCGGGCTGGGTGAGCCGCTGGCTCGTGTCTTTGATCACCGCCTTGTCGATGCGTTTTTTCAAAATTTCGTACCGTACGTTATAGGTGCCGTCGACGTCAAACTTCTTTTCGTCATAACGAAAACGAATGGTCAGCGGGTGATTTTGCACGAGAATAAGGTGGGCCAATTCCAAAGGCACTTTGAGCTGCGGCTTTAATTTCTCGGCATATCGCGCCACCCCGCACAACAGCATCACCTGCCACAGGCGAATATTTTTGAGATAAAGCGGATCGAACTGGCCGTTTTCCACCAACGCGGCGCCGATATAAATGCTGTGTTCCACGCCGTCGCTTTTGTATTTTTCAAAATAATGCGGAAACATCGCCTGCGCTTTTTCCTGCTCGACGTCGATAAAGCCGCTGATGGCTTCGTTGAGCTGGGCGACGCTGGCTTCATAATCTTTGCGTTTGTTATAAACCGCGCCGACCAAAGGATTCAACTCCGCGCGATACGCATCAATGCGCCCCTCCAACTCGCGGTCAAACGTCTTGAAATGATCGAAATGCGGCTCGACTTCCCGGCGGAGAAACTCGAGAATATTCACTTCGTCACCGGAGCCTAAACCGTTTTCGAGCCGATCCAATTGCCGGCCGAGGCGATGATTGATTTGCGCCAGGTAGGGCAAGCTTTTATGGCGATGCGCCAACAGAACAATTTCGCGCGCCACTTGCAACTGCTCAACTAAATCCCCGCGAATGGCGTTGTTGCGCAGCGTCGACGAGCCGCGAATATCCGAAACCCCGTAAAGCGGATAAACTTCCTTGAACACGATCGGCTCCATATCGCCGCCGCTGTTTTGCTCCGGTAAATATTTCAACGCGGCGCGCTTGAAACGCCATTCCACTGCCGGATGAATCGCGGTGCATTGCTCTTTGATCACCGCCTCAATGCGATCGTTCAATTCATCGAGGCTGCGTTTAATCGCGAGCGCGAAGAGCGTAAAAACTTCTTTGAGCTTGAAGGCGTTTATCGCATTAATATCGCCGCAATTCGGTGAACCCAGTTCCAACAAGCCGACGAATTTCTCTTCGTAAAATAGTGGCGCGATGAGAAGATTTTTGATACCCTGCCGAATAATTTCCGTTTCCACTTGCGTCGGCGCTTCGTATGCGGTCAAATCCGGCACGATGACCATTTCCCGTTGTTTGAGCACACGGTCGTAAACCGAGCCGGAGAAGGTGCTGCATTTTTTGCGGCACTTGTCGTCAAGAATGAAACTTTGGCCAATTTTACGGCCATACTCGCGCAGCAGATTTTGTGCGCCGGTAATGCCAGCCAGCCCGACTTGGAGCGCGGGCTGTTGCAACAAGGCGCGCAGCCGGGTTTGCAAACGCTGAAATTTTTCCGTCGCGGTCAACGCATCTTTTTCCAGCAAGTCATTTTTAATGGAGGACAAAATCTCCTGATCGGTCACGTCAACGGCATTCATCACCACGAAACCGTGCAACTCAAAAGCCGCCGGCGGCAACAATTCAAACCAAAGCCGCAGGTCAGTGGGATTAGCGGTCAGGCGATGCAGATTGGGTTTATCGAGAACCGGCGTCTCGGCGACTGATTTAATTTCAACAAAGCGTCCGTCAAACAGAATGCGGTAATACCGCTCCAAACCGGTTTGCGGATCGACGCCGGTAAAAATGAGCGGATACTCGAAGTTCATTTCAAAATTATAGAACTGTTGCAGAATGTGGGAATAAATGCTTAGAATTTTGCCGGACTCAAATTGCGCGCCGCCGACATTCAAACCGTTTTTGAGCTTGTCATCGTTCGACAAGTTGAGCCGTTGGAATCCGGGCGTGGTGTAAAATGGCTGCATCGTAAAAGGCACGAGAGCGGCGCCGTTGATCTCGTTCCAATGCGCAGAGGGAAAAATGGCGCTCATGAGTTGCTCCACCAAATCGGCATGGCCCTCGAGCACGGCGAGATCATCAATCCGCTGCCTCAAGGCCGGCGCTTTTTGCAACTCGGCATTGATCTTTTTCGCACTGGCGACGCGCAGAGGATTATCGCTGGTTTCGCAGCTTTTCCAGTGCTCGAGCAGGCGCGTGAAACTGAGATAACTTTTGAAGCCCGCCGCTGCCGGCGACGCGTTAAAATTTCCAAACACGCCATTACCGGAGGGTAAAGCTGCCCCGTTGGATTCGCTGTAACGTTGATTCATGCCTAAAACTCCGCGTTGAAGATCACGTCAAAAAATTGAATGGGCGGCAATAAAATATAACAAAATTTAACGAGGCTTCACAACGTTTTTGATGGCGCCGGAGTTGCAAGGCGTTGCGCGATTTCCTTCCGCACCACCGGCGCAACCGCAGTGCCGAACAACTCGATAGCATGCATCATCTTTTTGTGTTCAATCGTGTTGAATCCCAAATACAGCAGCAACCGTTGATGGCCGAAAATTTCATGTTGAAACAAAATCTTCTCGATGATCTCCGGCGGGCTTCCGACAAAATCGGAGCCGCGCAATGTTCGCGACGCTTCCAATTGCTGGCGCGTTGCCGGCGCCCACCCGCGCTCGCGGCCAATCTTGTTCATGATCACGGTAGCCGTGGGATAATATTCCTCCGCCGCTTGCTGCGAATCGTCCGCAATAAAGCCGTGTGAATTGATACTGAGCGGCATTTGCGTGGGATCATATCCGGCTTGTTTGGCGGCCTGGCGATAAAGCTCAAAAAAGGGCGCGAATCGTTCGGGCATGCCGCCGATAATCGCCAGCGCCATTGGCAACCCCAGCGTCGCGGCGCGAATGGCCGATTCCGGCGTGCCGCCAACGGCCACCCAAATAGGAATTTTCTCTTGCACCGGGCGCGGGTAGATGCCGAGATTATCAAGCGGCGCGCGAAATTTTCCCGCCCAGGTGATTTTTTCCGTCTCGCGCAGCTTCATCAACAATTCCAACTTTTCAGTAAAAAGTTTTTCATAATCGCGCAGATCGTAGCCAAAAAGCGGAAACGATTCGATGAACGAGCCGCGCCCGGCCATGATTTCAGCGCGGCCATTGGAAAGCAGATCGAGCGTGGAAAAATTTTGGAACACGCGCACCGGATCATCGGAGCTGAGCACGGTGACGGCAGTGGACAGCCGAATGGATTTCGTGCGCTCGGCGGCCGCTCCCAGAATAACCAGCGGCGACGAGGCCAGATATTCGGTGCGATGATGCTCGCCAATGGCGAAAACATCTAATCCGACCTGATCGGCCAGTTCAATAGTTTCGAGCAGATTGCGCATGCGCTCGACGGGGCTGATCTTCCCACCGGTTGTTGGGTGTGGAACGAGTTCGACAAAAGAATAGATGCCGAGTTCGAACGGACGCGTTGCATTAGAAAAATTTGCGACAGATGGTTTATTCAGCAATGCACTCATAGGTTTTCATCAGTTTCTTGTAACTCGCCGGCTTGGTTCGCAACAGCATAACGCAATCGTTGCGCGAGCGCCAAATCGTAAGATTGTTTGAACAACAAAATGGCGTTTTCGATATCGCCAGATTGCGTGAGATAAAAACTCACCCACCCGCTCTCCGGCAAAATATGATGCGTTTCGGCGCGACCGGCAGCGACGATTTCATCCCGCACCTTTTTCGGAAACGGAATATCGACGAGCGCGTCGCCGTGAATGTGCCCCAGCTCGCGTTTGCCCAGCCGATATTCGGTGCCGCCGAAACGATGCGGGTGCGCCGTCACCTCCGGCCAACTCGTGACTGCGGCGTGAATTTTCTCGTGAGCGCCTTTGACGGGCATATCGACCTCGTTATATTTTTTAAACAACGATAACTTCAACGCCATTTCCATCTTGATCGCGCGTGAAAAGAGCCGCTTGATTGGCGGCAGTACGGTGTTCGGTAAAAGCTAATCCCGCCGTTTGCATTCGTGTTTTCAAAATTTCTAAAGTCGTGGGGTCGGGAATCGAAATTGAAAACGTTTGCAATCCAACGGCCTCCGGCGGCGGAGGCGGCGCGCCTTTTCCGGCCCAGATATTCAATCCAAGGTGATGATGATATCCGCCGGCGGCGATGAACAATGCGCCGGGATAGGAACGCTGTGTTACCTCGAACCCAAGCATGCCGCAATAAAACGCTTCGGCCTTCGTTAAATCTGAAACATGCAAATGAACGTGGCCAATGTCAGTATGCGGATGAACGCCATCCCACGGCGTTGAATCGTTCTTAATTTCATGCAACAAATGATCAACGTCGAGCGGATCGGTTGCCATTTCCACCTGGCTGTTGCGCCAGCGCCATTGCTCGCGCGGCCGATCGGTATACAGCTCAACGCCATTGCCGTCGGGATCGGCAAGATAAAGCGCTTCGCTCACGATATGATCGGAGAAACCTTGAAACGGCCAGTCATGTTCGATCAAACGCCGAAACACGCGTGCCAATTCACGGCGGTTCGGAAAACGAATGGCAACATGAAAAAGCCCGGTGGTACGCGGTGGTTTGGGTTTGGCATCCGCGCGCCCCGACAGAATAATTTGTGCCGGCGATTTGCCGGTCGCGGAGAGTATTGCCGTTTCGTTATTGCGGCTGATCGTTTTGAAACCAACCAATTCTTGATAAAATTTTAACGCGCGATTCAAATCAGCGACTTGCAAATGCGCATGGCCAATTTGAGTCGCGGCGGGCAAGCGAAAGTTGCTCATGTGAAAATCCTTTATTCATAAACTATAGGCGTTGCGCTAAAACACGCGCATACCAAGCGGCACGTCGTGATCCGGACTGAGAAGAGCCACGCGGCCTTCTTGATCTGGAACGCCCAACACCAGCACTTCCGACCTAAAGTCCGCAATCTGTTTTGGCGAAAAATTCGTTACGGCAATCACTTGCCTGCCAATTAGCGTTTCTGGTGAATAAAGGGCCGTGAGTTGCGCGCTCGACTGTTTGATACCTAACGATCCAAAGTCAATCCAAAGTTTGTAGGCGGGCTTGCGGGCCTTGGCGAAAACCTCGGCTCGCGTGATTCTGCCTACTCGCATTTCAACTTTGTCGAAATCAGCATAAGGAATGATCATCGCAATTTTGCTCTCAATGTTATCATTTTGCGGCTATGCAAAAAATCTTCCAGCCCGATATCGGTTCGTGAGCGCAATCAATCATGCTCGCCAGTCGGGCCGATTGGGTTACCGACGCGTGCCATCATGCTGCGAATAAATTTCACTTCGTCGTGATTGACAGTGTGTTCCAGGTTGCGATACAAACGCATCGTGACTTCCGCACCGAGGGCTTTAAGTGTTTCCGCCGCATGTTCAACGCGTTCTTTGGGAATGTGAAAGTCAACATCGCTGCAACCGAGGAAAATCGGCGTGCCGGAAAAATTGCCCTTATCGCGTCGCGGTTCGTTATCCGCGCCAATCAGCCCACCGCTCAAGCCGATCACGCCGCCGTAGCATTGCGCGTGGCGCGCGGCATATTCCAAAGCCAAACATGCGCCCTGTGAAAAACCCAACAGCATGAGCCGCTCGGCTGGAATTCCCGCTTTGTGCACTTGCGCAATCAGATCGCCGACCACAGCAAGTGCTGAGGAAAGCCACGGCTCGTTACTGGCCGTGGGCGCAAGAAAGCGGTTGGGATACCAGGTCCCCTCACTCGCCTGCGGCGCGAGATAGGCAAAGTTTGATTGTTTAAATTCTTCGGCCAAAAGCAAAATGCTTTCAGCCGTAGCGCCGCGACCGTGAATCATGATCATTGCAGCGTGGGCTTGCGCCAGCGGAGCGCCGGCATGAAGAATGGGTTGGCCGTGATGTGGATTTTCGATCATTTTTATTATGTCAGTTTTTTAAAAATGTTATGCTGCGAAGCAGTTTTAGAACAAGTACGGTACTCAACAGCAAAAATGATTTCTGCCGAATGACATGAAAAACCGTTTGAATCAGCGAGCTAACGCGGCATCTCCAAATTCGGCAAGCCCGCTTCGATTTCTTTTCGCTGCGGTTCCAACCAAGGCGGCAGAATGAGTTGCTCACCCAGGTGTTCCATCTTTTCGTCGCGGCCGAAACCGGGGCCGTCCGTCGCTAATTCAAAGAGCGTGCCGCCGGGTTCTTTAAAGTAAACCGATTTGAACCAGAAACGGTCGATCTGTTCCGACGGCCACAATCCGGTTTGCACGATGGCGTCGCGCAGCGCCATTTCTTCGGTAGAGTCTCGCATGCGCCATGCCACATGATGCACGCCGCCGGTGCCCCATTGGCCGCGGCGTTCTTGTGGCAATTCTTTTAATTCAATAATTTTCCCCGAGGCGCCGCCCTCGACGCCGTAACGCTGCCAACCATTTTCAACGCCGATGAGTTTAAAGCCCATCACTTCGGTGAGCAAAATTTCCGTGGGCCTGAGATCACGCTCCCACAACCGCACGGCGTGCATGCCGCGTACTTGATGTTCCGGCGGCACGGGGCTTTCATTCCAGGCAACAAATTCCCGGGACTCGTCGGTTTCGACTAATGCCAATGGCAAACCATGCGGATCTTTAAACGGCAAAACTTTCTCAGCGAAGCGCGTTTCGAGATTGCCCAACTCGATTTTATTTTTTGTCAATCGTTCTTGCCAATATCCCAAACTACCTTTGGCAACCGCAAAAGGAACTTCGACCGTGAAGCCGACACCCAATCGCGCCGGCGGCATACTCGGCCACGGAAAAAACGTGAGATCAGTGCCCGGATTGCCGACGGCGTCGGCATAAAACAAATGATAGGTGTCGGGCGCGTCCTGATTCACGGATTTTTTCACCAACCGCATGCCCATAACGCCAACGTAAAAATTCAAATTTTCCTGCGGCTCACCAGCAATGGCGGTGACATGATGCAGGCCGTGCACTGAGGTTTTCATATTCGCTCCAAATTTTTTCGGGGTTACTATTCAATCCGTCCCATCCGGCCGCTATGATAATCCATAATCGCTTGCCGGATTTCGTCGTCGGTATTCATCACGAACGGACCGTGACTGATCACCGGCTCAAGAATCGGTTCGCCGCTCAACAAAAGCAGCGTCGCATCCTCACGCGCCGTGAGGATTATCTTTTCGCCACTGCGGTCAAACAACGCCATTTCCGTAGCCTCAACTGACTCCGTTTCATTCAACAAAATTTTGCCGCGCAAGTTCACGAGCACCGTGGTGTAACCATCCGGCACTTGCAGCTCGGCGGTATGATCGGCTTGCAAGCGCATATCCCACAGGTTAACCGGCGTGAACGTGCGTGCCGGGCCTCTGGTGTTCTGAAAATTCCCAGCAATCACGCGCACAGTGCCGCCGTCGTTCGCCAGCTTGACCACCGGAATGTCGCGATGAAGCAGTGTTTGATAACCCGGCGGCGCGGTTTTAAATTTCGCCGGAAGATTTACCCAAAGCTGCGCCATTTCCAAAACACCGCCGCGCTCCGTAAAGGCGCGGCTGTGTTTCTCTTCATGCACGATGCCGGAAGCCGCGGTCATCCATTGTACATCGCCGGGGCCGAGACTTCCATGATTTCCTGCCGAATCGCGATGCTCCAGTTCACCTTGATAAACAAGGGTCACAGTTTCAAAGCCGCGATGCGGATGTGCCTCGACGCCGCGCGGTACTTCCGCCGGTGAAAATTCCATTGGACCGCCATAATCCAGCAGCAGAAACGGACTGAGAGCCGCACTGAAACGCTGAGAAGCAAACATCCCGCGCACCGGAAAACCGTCACCTACCCAATGTGGTGACGAACTCTTGTGAATTTCAAGAATTTTTTTCATGATACGACTCGTTAGGCTAAAATTTTGTATTACCGTTCAATCGCAACGTCCAATCGCGCAACGCCGTCAATAATTCGCGCAGACGTTGCCGGGTCGGTTCATCAATTAGCTGGCCCGCAGCGTCGAATTTTTCCGCCGCCCGGGCAATATACACTTCGGGTTTATTCAGCACCAGTAGGTTGTTATGCAGCAGGATATCGCGCAGATGCCCTTGCGCCCGCACCGTGCCCAACATGCCGCCAGCGCCCAGCATCGCCACCGGTTTGCCATTGAGCGGCGAATCCTTCGGTAGGCGCGAGGCCCAGTCAATCGCATTTTTTAACACTCCGGGAATGGAGTAATTATATTCCGGCGTCGCAATGAGCAGCGCGTCCGCGGCGGCAATTTTGTTTTTGAAAATTTTCACGGCTTCCGGCAAACCCTTGGCTTCCAAATCGGCATTGAAAAACGGAATTGGGGTCAAATCAAAGATTTCGAGCGTCATGCCTTCCGGCAGCAACTCCGCCGCGGCGCGCAGCAAAGCCGTATTAAAAGAGCCTTGCCGCAAGCTGCCGGAAAAACTAAGAACGGTTATGGGTGGGCGCATAGATATTTATTTCATTATTGATATTTTATATTTAAACTATTTATAATTTAAAAATATTCCCTAAAAAGTCAAGAAAAAAATAACCCCGTCATTCCAAAAACCGATGGCGGGGTTATTTGCAAATCCAAAAGACTTTGGGCGCCTACGGGAAAATGCCCAATTCCATATAAGCCAAGGCGACCTTATCGATCGCGCCGATGAACGCCGCCGTGCGCAGATCGATTTTGCCGCCATGCTGTTTGCGGATCTCGTTCATTTGATTATACGCCGAAATCATCGTCTCTTCCAAGCCGGAGTTGACCAGGTCTTCTTCATCCGGACCGTGCGTAATTTGCTCAAAAATGTTTTTGGCGAGCTTTTGGTTGGTTAGTGATTCGACGGCTTGCAGGATTTTTTTGTTCGTATTTTCTGCAAAACGTTTCTCGATGCGGCCAAAACGCACATGCGAAAGATTCTTCAACCATTCAAAATAAGAAACCGTCACACCGCCGGCATTCAAATACATGTCGGGAATAATGTGAACACCTTTTTGCAACAAATATTCGTTTGCGTCGGCGGTCACCGGGCCGTTGGCGCCCTCGGCAATAATTTTCGCTTTCAGTCGTGCCACATTTTCGCCGGTGATTTGATTCTCCAGCGCTGCCGGCACGAGAATATCGCAAACCATTTCCAAGCCTTCGGCATTTTTCGGCATGCTGGTCGCGCCCGGAAAATTTAGAATCGACTTTGTTTCTTTGCGGTGCTGCATGACCTTTTCAAGGTCGAGGCCTTTGGGATTATAAATTGCGCCTTCGTATTCAATCAACCCGACCAGCGTCGCGCCGCCCTCCTGCAAAAATTTCGCCGTGTAATAACCGACGTTGCCCAAGCCCTGCACAATGGCGGTTTTGCCGTCAATGCCAGGCGTGAGTCCGAGCTTGCGCATGTCTTCGGCGTCGTTGCAAGCCTCACGGATACCAAAATAAACGCCGCGTCCCGTGGCTTCCGTGCGACCGCGCACGCCGCCCTGCGTGATTGGCTTTCCGGTGACACAGCCGAGCGCGTTCAATTCGCCATGCGCTGGCGCCATCGCGCCGAACGTATCCACGATCCACGACATTTCGCGCGGGCCGGTGCCGTAATCCGGCGCGGGAACATCAACGCCCGGCCCGATGAAATTTTTCTTGATCAATTCAAACGCATACCGGCGCGTCAGACGTTCCAGTTCTGTATCGGAATAATTGCGTTTATCAATTTTAATCGCGCCCTTGGCCCCGCCGAAAGGCACGTCAACGATCGCGCATTTGTACGTCATCAGCGCCGCCAGCGCCATCACTTCATCCTCGTTCGCCAGCGGGCTGTAGCGAATGCCGCCTTTCACCGGCAACTTGTGATGGCTATGCTCGGCGCGCCACGCGTGAATCGTCTCAACCGAGCCGTCATCTTTTTTGAGCGGAAACGTGATATGATAGACGCTATTGCAAATTTTAATTTGCTCGAGCACGCCCGGCGGATGTTTGGTGTAAGCCGCGGCCTTGTCGAAATTGCGATTGACTTGATCAAAAAATTTGATGCTGGACATGAAAAATCCTTTCAGTTTTGGTGGAACAAAAATTATTTCCCTTTAATTTTATAGTATGTTCCTTTGCCCGTCGAGCCGACGCGCTCGAGAATGCCCTTCTCTTCCAATTCGTGCAAATCTTCCGAAGCTGTGCGTTTTTTGACGCCAAACAATTCCTGATATTGCTGGTTGGTGATGCGGCGATTTTTTTTCACGTGCAAAACCGCTTGCAACTGGCGCTCCGGCAATTCCAGGTCGCGCAAAGTTTCTTCAGTGAAAACTTCTTTGCGGAAGGTTAACATCAGCCCTTGATTTTCCCGCCAATCCGGTTCCGGCAAATGCAGGCCGCGGCATTCATCGAGAATGCGATTCGTCCCACTGCCCCAGCGTTCGATGTAGCCGAGATCATAAAAGATTGCGCCGATCAGCGCGTTGCGCAGCACCGATTGATGCTTGCGTTTGAGATCATCAATATGCAGATGCAACGGCAAGCTGCCCGGATTCCAGATGAGTAAATTATCATCATAGATGCGCACTTGTGTAGCCGCCGCCGTGGCGTAGTCGCGGTGCGCGATGGCATTGATCAACCCTTCGCGCAACGCGCTCAGCGGATATTCCCAAACTTCCTCACGCTGCGGCTGGCCGGTGATGACGAGCCGCACCGCCAGATGGCGCTGAATAAACGCAAATGCCGCGTCGACCTGCTCGAGCAGCGTGCCGCCGATCTCCGCGTCATCGACGATCACTGTTTCACTTTTAAAACGGCCGGCTTTGATTTTCGCTTGCGGGAAAAACACCTGCGGCTCTTTGCCAAAGAGCAAAATCGCCGCGTTGGTAATTTTGCCGTTGCGAATCAGCCGCAGTTTATCGAGAACGGTGAACGGTGATTCATTGCGATCAATCTTGCGGCGATGGCGGGCATTCGCGGTTTCAATGTATTTTTCAATTTTGGTTAAGTCGAGATCGTCGAACGTCGCACTTTCCATCGGCAAACAATCCCAACTGCGCCCCGTGGTGAGTGCGTGCAACTCCCCGATTTCGGCGGCGGAGAGCAGATGATTCTGCCGGCCAAGACGCTTGTAACAACGCCCATTCACCGCCACCGGCTTGATCGGCATTTCGGGAATGGTCAACACCGCCACGCGCTTTGCACCGGACTGCAAAATCTCCGCATCCGCCGCAACCGACGGCTCCGTCGCCACCGCAATTTGCGCCGTCCATTTTTCCAGCGCTTGCTCGTCAATGTTAGCGCCCACAATTTCACCTTCGGGCGTGACGCCCACAAGCATCAACCCGCCACGACTGGTCGCCATCGCCGCAGCGATTTCCACGCATTCGGCGTCAAACTCAGCTTTGCGCGC
>CAYZFF010000008.1:23087-38613 GCA_964477305.1 uncultured Cytophagia bacterium | reverse complement strand
ATAATATCGACACATTGCATTTCCGGATAAAGGCGGCTGCGATAGCTGCCTTTTTAGTTTTTGCCCGTTGCTTTTCTGATGAAAATTGTTACATTTAGACTGAAATTCATCAGCGAACAGGAAAAGCAAACCGGTGAACCGTATCACTCTCTGCCTCGGCATTCACAACCACCAGCCGGTGGGAAATTTTGATTTCGTGTTTGAAGAGGCGTATCAGAAATCGTATTTGCCGTTTCTGGAGCTTCTCGAAAGACATGTGCATGTACGGTTGGCGCTGCATTGCACCGGTATTTTGTTTGAGTGGATCAAAAACAACAAACCGGATTACATTCCGCGCTTGCGCAAGTTGGTGGAAGCTGGGCAAGTTGAGATGATGACTGGCGCGTTTTATGAGCCGATTCTGGCGGTGATTCCGGATGAAGATAAATTGGGGCAAATCGACAAGCTCACGAGATTCGTCAAACAATATACAGGCTACGACGCCAAAGGGATGTGGCTCGCGGAGCGCATTTGGGAGCCGCATTTGCCGAAGCCGCTGGCACAGGCCGGCGTCAAATATGTTGTGTTGGATGATTCGCATTTCCGCGCCGCGGGCTTGCCGCCGGAAAAGTTGTTGGGCTATTTTGTGACCGAAGAACTGGGGCACCCTGTCAACCTCTTCCCTATTGCCGAACGTTTGCGCTATTCCATTCCTTATGAAGAGCCGCAAGCCAGCATTGATTATCTCCGCAGCCTCGCCAGTGAAGACGGCAATCGGGTTGTGGTCTTTGCAGACGACGGCGAGAAATTCGGCGTATGGCCCGGCAGCTACAAACACAATTACGAAGAGAAATGGCTGGATCGCTTCTTCAATTTGCTCGGCGAGAATCGCGCGTGGATTAATATTTTGCATTTCTCCGAAGTGTTACAAAAATTCCGGCCGGCAGATCGCGTGTATTTGCCGACGGCCAGTTATCGCGAGATGATGGAATGGGCAATGCCGAGTGCGACGATTCATCGCTACGAAGAGTTTGAAAATAAGCTGCGCCACGCCAACTTCTTCGAGCCGTACAAAGATTTTGTGCGCGGCGGCTTCTGGCGGAATTTCATGGCAAAATATCCCGAGATCAACAACATGCACAAAAAGATGTTGTTGATCAGCCGCCGGCTCAACGGGCTGGCCGCGGATGTCGATGCCGCTAAATTGCAGCAAGCGAAAAATCATCTGTGGGCGAGCCAATGCAATTGCCCGTATTGGCACGGCGTATTTGGCGGCGCGTATCTCAACAATTTGCGTTATGCCAATTACCATGAAATGCTGCAAGCCGAGGCGATTCTCGACGAACTTGAGCTGACTTCCACGCAACGCCGCAACGGTTGGGTGAATATTTCACAATTCGACCTGGACGCCGATGGCGCAGACGAAATTTTGGTTTCAACGCCGAGCTTGAATGTTTATATAAAGCCGCAAATCGGCGGCTCCCTTTTTGAGCTGGATTACAAACCGAAAGCCATCAATCTCAGCGATACGATGTCGCGCCGTGAAGAAGCGTATCATCGCAAGCTGCAACATTTGCCGCAACCCGCCGTCTCTTCTGAAAATTCTCTGTTTTATGATTGGTATCGTCGCGTCGGCCTGGTCGATCATTTTTTGCCGCCGGATACGACGGTGGAAAAATTTGCTTCGGCGCATTACGGCGAGCAAGGCGACTTTGTCGATCAACCTTACGAGGCAAACGTCGAACATGCGAAACATCGTGTCACACTTTCGCGGCGCGGCGCCATATGGATCGATAAAATTGCGCGCCCGCTGGAAATTCAGAAATCATTGACTTTCGATCCGCAATTGTCTAACCTTGAGGTGGCTTACGCCATTAAAAATCTGCAACACGAGCCATTGTCGCTACATTTTGGTATCGAATTTGTGTTTGCTTTATTGGCGGGAAAGGAAGCGAATCGGCGTTACAATTTTCCGCAACAGGCAGTCTCCGATTGTCAGCTCGACAGCCTCGGCGTGGTCGAGGGTGCAGAGCTGGTCGAATTGCTCGACGATTGGCTGGGCTTGAAAATTTCATTGGCTGCACCCGCGGCCAACGCAATCTGGCGTTTTCCGATTGAAACCGTGTCGCAATCGGAAACGGGGTTTGACCGGGTTTATCAAAGTTCGGTGGTTTTTCCCAACTGGAAATTTGACCTGGCGGGCCACAGCCGTTGGCAGACGAAACTGTCATTGACCATTATCTGAAAATTTAGTAAATTAGAAGTTCGGAGCAAGCTTTAGTTTGCCTGGCCTTTTTATAATCATCAAACATCTAAAAATCCGCTCTTGCCATTCAACTCGAGGTGTCCGATGAAGCTGTCAGCGAAAACCGCAATGATGATTGCCCTCGTGGCCATTGCCGCGATCTCCGGTTTGGCCATGATGACGCCGGCCGCCGCGCCGCAAACGCGCACCAGCAGCAATCTATATCAGGAACTGCAACGCTTTCAGGAAGTGCTCAATGCCGTGTCGCGTTATTACGTCGAAGAGGTGGACAATCAAAAGCTCGTCAACGGCGCGATTGGCGGCATGTTGGAAACGCTGGATCCGCACTCGGTTTACATTCCCAAGGATCAACTCTCTGACGTAACGGAAAAATTTGAGGGGCACTTTTACGGCATCGGCATCGAGTTTAACATTTTTAACAAGGTCCCGACCGTGGTCTCGCCCATGCCCGGTTCGCCGGCAGATCGCCTCGGCTTGCGATCCGCGGATCAGATTATTGCGATTGAAGGCAAGCCGACCTTCGGTTTTACGGACGAGCAGGTGCGCAGCCGTTTGCGCGGTTCCGAAGGCTCGACCGTGCGCCTCACCATCCGGCGCAGTAACGTTGACGAATCGTTCGACGTCAACATCACGCGCGAAAAAATTCCGATCACCAGCGTCGAATCGTCGTTCATGCTCGAGCCGCAAACCGGTTACGTGTTGATCAGCCGCTTTGCGAAAACCACCGGCGACGAGTTGGAGAGCGCCCTGGTGAAGCTTGAAAAGTTGGGCATGAAGCAATTGGTTCTCGATTTGCGCGGTAACGCCGGCGGCTTTCTGGAGCAGGCGGTTTCAGTTTCCGATAAATTCATCGATCACGGCAAAAAGATCGTTTACACACGCGGCCGGATTGCGCAGGCCAACGATGATTTTTATGCAACCGAGCCGGATAAACATCCGCGCTTCCCGCTGATCGTCTTGATGAATCACGGCTCGGCGAGCGCCTCGGAGATCGTCGCGGGCGCGGTGCAGGATTGGGATCGCGGCCTCGTCGTCGGCGAAACGAGCTTTGGCAAGGGGCTGGTGCAGAGCCAGATCGGCTTGCGCGATGGCGCGGCGGTGCGCATCACCACCGCGCGTTATTACACGCCGAGCGGCCGGCTGATTCAACGGCCTTATGATAAAACGCTGTCGGATTATTATGAAGAAGGCTGGGACGATCTCGATCCGAATGCGCAACCCGACACTTTGAAAAATCGCCCGACGTATAAAACCAGCGCCGGGCGCTTGATGTACGGCGGCGGCGGGATTACGCCAGACATGCAAATCAAGTGGCCGCGCCCGACGCAATTCACCGTGGATTTGATTCTCAAACGCAGCTTCTTTGAATTTGCCACCGACTTCGCCAGCCGCAACCGGCAAATGGCCAATGATTTTACCGCGTTCCGGCAGAACTGGCAGCCGACCGAAGCCGTGCTCGCCGACTTTCGCCGCAAAATCGAGGCGCTGAAAATTAAATTTGACCAGGAGAGTTGGAACAAAGACAGCGATTTTATCAAATTGCGTTTAAAGAGTGAAATTGCGCTGACGTTGTGGGATCGGCAAAAATGGTATGAGATTGAAGCGCACGGCAGTAAACAGATTCAAGAAGTGTTGCGGCTTTTTCCGCAGGCGCAAAAAATTGCGGTGATGGGCGAAGGCGCCGGCAGCCGGATTTTAAAAAATTAAATCAGCGTGCAAGCCGTTAGCATTGCACAACGACGGTGCAAAACAAAAATTTTGCACTCCGACTCACGGAGGAGGAAACGGTGGAAGGCTACAGTTTTTATCAGATGTACGTCGATGGCGGTTTTTTTATGCATCCGATATTGGTGTGTTTGATTATCGGTATCGGTATTTGTTTTGAACGGTTCTGGACGTTGCTGCGCGCGTCGATTGACACGCGCCAATTTTTAGACGGTGTGAAGAAAGCGCTCACCGAAGACGGCCTGCAAGCGGCCATTGACCTTTGCCACAAAACCAACGGTCCGGTGGCGGCAATTTTTCATGCCGGTTTGCTGCGCGCGCCGCGCGGCGTTGAGCATGTCGAAAAAGCCATTATGAACACCGGCGCGGTGGAAATGGCCTTTCTCGAAAAAAATCTCATTTGGCTGACCTTGTTTATCAGTCTCGCCCCGATGCTGGGCTTTCTCGGCACGGTGCAGGGCATGATCATCGCGTTCAAAGCCATTGAACAGGCCAACGATGTGAGTCCGACGATTGTCGCGCACGGCATCGCGGTGGCGCTGCTGACCACACTGTTCGGCCTCGTCGTCGCCATCATCATTCAAACCGCGCACAATTTTTTTACCAGCCGCATCGATAAGCTGGTGATCGAGATGGAAGAAAGTTCCGCCGCCTTGGTCGATACGCTGGTGGACATGGAATATCGCGCCCAAATTCCGGTCAACCAAATTGGGCAGGCCTAAAAAGCTCCCGCTTGACTATGTTCAAAAAAAGAAATCCACCGCCCGCCGAAATACCGCAAGCCTCACTGGCCGACATTGCGTTTTTGATTTTAATTTTTTATCTGGCCACGACGACAATCAACATCGACAAAGGCATCAGCCTCACGTTGCCGGCCAAGGGCGCGTCAAAGGAAGTGGCGAAGCAGAACGTGCTTTCATTGTTGATCAACGCGCAGGGCGAAGTGTTGTTGGACGAACAAATTGTCGACATTCCCGCCATTCGGGACATCGTGCGCGAGAAATTGCGCGCCAACGACAAGCTAATCGTCTCGGTGAAAGCGGATCAGGCCACCGCCTACCGCGTTTATGTGGCGGTGCTGGATCAACTCAAACAGGCCGAGATCACCCGCATCTCCATTGCCGAGCCCGAGTAATTTGTAGAAGTTAATTTTTCATCCACGCATTCCATGCCTCTCTTTGAAAGAAAAAGTCCCGTCGCCGTCGGCATTCCGACGATCTCCCTGCCGGATATCGTTTTTTTGTTGCTCATCTTTTTTATGGTGTCGGCGGTTTTTAAAGAGTATTCCGGCCTGCCGGTCAATTTGCCCACGGCAAAACAGATCGAAAAAATTCCCGGCAAACGCGACGTCGCTTATATTTGGCTGGATCGCCACGGCCGGATTTCCATTGACGATAAGCTGGTGACGCTGGCCGAAGTGACCGCGATCATGCAGGCAAAACGCAACGACCCCGTGCATCCGCTGCGCTTGACCTCGCTGCGACTCGATGAAAATTTACCAATGGCGCAGGTTTACAAATTGCAGGAAGCCTTGCGCGAGGCGGACGCCTTAAATATCAATTACTCGGCAAAATCCGGGTTTTAAAAATCCCGGACGGGAATAAAAAGCTCAGCACTGCTGGTTGTTTAATAAAACCCATGATTTCTTCCTGCCCGAAAAAATTTCTCCCGGCCGCGATTTTAGCCGCCGGTATGGCCGGGTGGAGTTGTTTAAATCCGTTTGCGCCAGCCTTGGATGAAGGCGGTTTGGCTGCCGATCTCCTCACCGATCAATCGACGCCGGAAGGGACGCTAACCAACTTCAAATATGCGTATATTTTCAAGGATTCATTGTTATATGCAAATTTGTTGGATAGCGCCTTTGTCTTTCAATATTTCGATCCGGAGCAGGGCGCCTCAGGAATTTTCGTTTCCTGGACGCGGGAGACCGATCTAAAAACGACTGGCCGCTTGTTGCGCACATTTGATTCGATCAATTTGGAATGGCTCAACACAGTTTTCACCTCGCGCGACGTCGTCGATAACGACACGCTGGAAACCATTTCCAAAAGTTTCCAGCTCGATCTGGCCGATGCAGATTTTCGTTTCAGCGTCAATGGTTTTGCGATTTTTAAATTTCGCCGCACCAAAAGCGACGCCAAATGGCGAATTGTGCAATGGCTGGATAAATCCGATTTGTAAAATATTTGTCGATTGTCTGGCCGGTCGACTGGCCAATTGCCGAGGGAATAAAAGACTGCCGTTTTATTGTTTTGTAAATAACCGTTTCATTATTTAGAAGGAAGTACAAATCATGCGGAAAAAGTTTTTACTGACTCTGGCTTGCGGGGTTGTTCTGATTGGCGGCTGCAAGAAAGATGAAAATCAAAATGCCAACGCCGCCGCGGCAACGACTAATGGCACGGCGGTGAGCGAAGAAGATAAACTTCCGGATTTTACCTTAAAATCGTTAACCGGTGACGAAGTGAATTTGCGCCAATTGGAAGGGCAAAAAGTCGTCGTGGTTAATTTTTGGGCGACCTGGTGCGGCCCGTGCCGGCATGAAATTCCCGATTTTAACGATGTTTATTCGCGTTACCGCGACCGCGGCGTCGAGTTTCTCGGCATTGCGGTGGATGAATCTCCCGAAACCGTGTTGCCGGAATTTTTGCAAGATAATCCGATTTCCTATCCTATCCTTTTAGGCTCGCCGGATTTGACGTTTCGCTACGGCGTGCGCGGCCTGCCGACCACCTTCATCATCGATCGCGCCGGCAGAATCACCAAACGCACGATTGGCGCCATGTCAACCCAAACGCTGGAGACGGAACTCGACAAATTGTTGTAAATGCTTCGGCAAATCCGGCCTTGTTCTTTTGGCGCCAGCCTTGACTTTTGAGCAAAATTGTTGTACCCTTCAGTAAATGTGCTGCAAGATGATCAGGAAATGAACTGAAGGAGAAGCAGGATTTTCATGGCAAGGAAAAAACCTTCGCCGGAGGAACGCCGCCGGGATTTTGAGGCGCTGGCATTTCCGCATATGGACGCGCTTTACGGCACGGCGTTGCGCCTGACGCGCCACCCGCTTGACGCCGAAGATCTTATGCAAGATGTGTATTTGCGCGCTTATCGCTTCTTTGACCGGTTTGAAGCCGGCACCAATTTCAAGGCGTGGATTTTTAAAATCCTGACCAATACGTTCATCAACCGGTATCGCCAAAAGGTGCGCGCGCCGCAACAGACGGATTTTGAGAAAGTGGAGTTTTTTTACTCCGAGGCGGAAAAAGAGCGCGACGACAAATACGAAGGCGCGTATGACGAAAAACAATACGCTGATTTGTTCGGCGATGAAGTGAACGCGGCACTCGGCAAGCTTTCCTACGAATTTCGCACCGTGGTTATTCTTTGTGATATCGAAGGGTTTTCATATAAAGATATTTCACGAATCACCGACACCCCGATGGGTACGGTGATGTCGCGCCTCTCTCGGGCGCGGCAACAACTACAAACTTATTTACGCGATTACGCGCAGCGCGCCGGCGTGGTGAAAAAGAGCCAGTAACTTTATGACCTCAACTTGCCAACAAGTTCAACAGCAGATTGCCGGCTATGTTGATCACGAGCTTGAACCGGCGCAATCGCAAACCGTATCACGGCACTTGCAAGATTGCCCTGGTTGCGCCGAAGCCGCCCACACCCAGCAAAAAATGAAAAGTCTGGTGCGCGAGAAATCGGCGACGCTCGCGACCCCGGTTCATCTGCGCTCAACCATTCGCCGGAGCCTGACGCGCGACGATGCCGGGTTTAGTTTCTGGGTCCAAGTGCAGCAACTGTTTACATTGCAACCCCTGCCAGCCCTGGCAACTGTCGCTGTATTAATATTTTTATCCGGGCTGCTGGCATATTTCGCTCTTCCCCCAAACGCCCAACTTGCCGGCGATAACACAACCTTCGTTGCCGGCACCCTCGAAGGCGAAATCATTTGCATCGATTGTGATCTGCTCAATTCTCTGAAAACGGCGTATGTGCATGACGCCGCGCATCGCGTTGGCGTGCGTTGCCAGGACGGCCGTCTCTGGAGTATTTTGCGTTCGGAGCAATCAGCCGCGCTGGCCGGCCAGATGCATCGGCGCGTGCGCGTCGTCGGTAATTTATTTGAAAAAATGCACTACGTCGAAATCCGCGAATTTTCCTTTATCTGAAATCAAATCGAACATGGAATCGAACATCACTTATCTGGCGGCCTTGTTTGCCGGGCTTATTTCTTTCATCTCGCCTTGTGTTTTGCCGCTCGTGCCGGCCTATATCTCGTTCATCTCCGGCGTTTCGATGGAAGAACTCCGGCGCGCCGAGCGCCAACAGCAAATCACGTTGCGCTTGATGATGACCGCTTTGTTGTTTATCGCCGGTTTTACCGCTGTCTTCGTGTTGCTCGGTGCGACGGCAACGGTAATCGGCAGTTTTCTGTTGCAGAATCTCGGCTTCTTGAGCAAAGCCGCCGGCGTGATTTTGATTATTTTCGGCTTGCACGTGGCGGGCTTGATAAAAATTCCGTTCCTCAACTATGAAGCCCGTTTTCAAACCGACGGCAAGCCGCGCAGCGTAATCGGCGCCTTTCTCGTTGGCAGTGCCTTCGCGTTTGGCTGGACGCCGTGCATCGGCCCGATTCTTGGCGGCATCCTCGCCATTGCGGGCAGTCAGGACACCGTGGGCAAAGGCATGTTGTTGCTGCTGGTTTATTCCATTGGCCTCGGCATTCCATTTTTTCTTACTGCCGCAGCCACCCAGCGATTGTTGGGCGCGATGAATCGCGTCAAAAAACATTTCAAAGCTGTCGAAATCGTCAGCGGCGCTTTCCTGATTGCCATCGGCGTCATGATGTTTTTCAATCTTTTCACCGCGCTCAACGGCATGTTGGTAAAATGGTTTCCGTGGTTGACGAAACTGGGATAAGCAAACAACCGTCTACGATAGCCCAACTTTTCAATTGAATTCTTTCGGCTTTGCTCATATAGGCTCTTCGACTATGAAGAGCCTTTTATTTTCGAAAAAGGAAACTTGCCTTTGAAGTTACAATTCATTATTATTTCAAAGCGGCATTCTTAAATTTTCATGCTTTCGCATATTGTCCAACATTGCTGTGTGTTACGGTGTAGCTCAACTTATGTCTTCCCAACGGATAAAATTTATCATTAACCCCATCGCCGGCTTTCGGCGGGACAAAAGTTTCATTGAAGAACTTATTCAGCATCGTTGCAAAGATTTAGATTTTGCCATCGTTCACACCTCCGGCCCCGGCGAGGCGACGCGGCTGGCGCAGGAAGCCGCCGCAGAAAACTATCACATCGTCGTGGCGATTGGCGGCGACGGTACGGTGAATGAAACCGCCTCTGGTTTAGTCGGAACTGACACGGCGCTTGGTATCATTCCGCGCGGTTCCGGCAACGGACTGGCGCGGAGTCTGGAAATTCCGCTGCCGCCCAGCGAAGCGCTTGAAGTCATTTGCACCGGCAAAACCCACCGCATTGACGCCGGGCGCGCCGGGCATCGTTATTTTTTTGTCGTCACCGGCGTCGGTTTCGATGCAAACGTCGGCCACAAATTTAACACCGCCACCTGGCGCGGGCCGATTCCATATTTTTATATTGCGGCGCGGGAATTTGCCAGCTATCAACCAGAGCCGTTGCGGCTGCGTTTGGAAAATGCTGTTATCGAGATGACGCCGTTCTTGGTGACCATCGCCAACACCGAGCAATACGGCAACGGCGCCATCATCGCACCACACGCCAAACCCGACGACGGTGTGCTCGAAGTTTGCGTGGTGCAGCCGATGAACTTTGCCGAGTTCGTGATGAACGCGCCGAAGCTGTTTAATGGCAAAGCCGACACGATTCCAATGATCACGTATTACCATTCTAAACTCGCGACCATCGAAAAATCCGGCCCAATCCTTTTTCATGTGGATGGTGAAGCCCAAATGTCGGAGGCCCCGCTCAACGTTTCCGTGCTGCCGCAGGCGCTTAAAGTTGTCGTTCCCACCTCTTATGCCAACTAATCCCGCACTGCTCATTTTTGTCAAGTACCCCGAACCTGGCAAAGTTAAAACCCGGCTTGCCGCCACGATTGGCGCTGAACTTGCCGCCCAGCTTTATCAAGAATTTGTTCGTCAGACATTCGACTTGACCTTGCAAAGTCAAGTTGCCGCGCGCTTCGTCACGTTTACGCCCGTCGACAAAGAGCCGGAATTAAAAAAACTTTTTCCCGGCCCGTGGCAATGGTTCCCGCAGGAAAACTCTCCAAATCTCGGCGTTCGCATTCAGCGCGCGATTCAACACGTGCAACAGCAGGGCTATTCGCATGTCATAACGATCGGAACCGACAGTCCCTCCCTTCCTGCCGAATATCTTGATCAAGCGGCTGCCGCTTTGTTGCAGCACGATCTGGTGTTGGGTCCGGCAACCGATGGCGGCTATTATTTAATTGGTTTGAAAAACAATGCGCCGGCGGAATTGTTCTCCGGGATTGCTTGGAGCACCGAGCATGTTTTGCGCCAAACGCTGCAACGCGCCGGACAATTGCGGCTGTCCGTGCAGCAACTGCCCATTTGGTACGATGTCGACGATATCGCTACGCTGCAACAATTTTGCGGCAAGGAAAACCTGCCGCCAGCCTTGCGGCAAAAAGTGAAACCGTTTCTGGCCAACACCGTTTGACCGGCACAGATCCTGCTCAGCGGTCTCGTCAGTGATTTGAACAAATTTTTCCAGCCGTTAGCGTAACGGAACAATGCTATCGCTTTTTTCACCGGCAAAACGGAAAATGCAGCCAGCTATTTGTGGGTAATAAAAAAGGAACGGATAGATCAGGTTCATTCTCATCGGACTTGATCCATCCGTTCGCAGTTATCTATTCGTGCGATCTGCCGTGCCGATATGTTACTTTAACACCAACGCCTTCGCCGTTACGGCTGCATCCAGCAATCCCGCTACGTCACTCAAATTCACCGCGCCATAATACCATCTGCCGCCAGCCAGCGCTTCGGCGCGCACGGCTTTGTAAATGTCGTAATAACTGCGCTTGCCGTCCACGAAATTGTAGACTTCCTCCACCATCAAGCCGTGCAGTTTGCCGGCGCTGCCAAAACCGACTTTGCCGCGATTGCCGAAATAATCTTCCAGCACCACCGCATTCATCGGGATTTTTTTGCTCGCCGCCAGTTCGTCGGCTGCAAGTTTAATCGGGCGCGGCACACTGCCGTGTTGTTGTTGATAAGCGGCTTGCAAATCGGCAAACAAGATTTTTTCCTTCGCGTTAACCTGCGATATGAGGCTTTGTATTGCCGTATTCGCGCGCGTTTCGGTGCCGGCGAAAATTCGCGTGGTGTTCAACGCATAGCGCTCCCGCTGCAAACCTTGTTCGATCAACATCTGTGCGTCTTTCCAGCTTGCTTCCGGCGCGTGTGTCGAATCCCGCAAAACCCGCGTCGCGGCCTGAAAATCATTGGCGAGACGCTTGCCGCCCTGCGTGTAAATTTCCTGCGCCATCAGCGGCACGTCATCGGCTTCGGCATGCATCAAGTTATACGCCAATGCCGCGATGAGAAAATTATTGCGGCGCAACTGCGTCGGATCGATGTTATCCAAATCATCATCCGACGAGTGAATAAAATCGTCCGGCCAATTGATCAACGCAATCGCCGGCAAGCCGATGGGGCCGTCCAAGAAGCAGCGATGATCCGACGAATCAAAATACGGCACCAGCATCGCGTTGTAATTATCGCGCGTGCCGAGCGTCGAATACATCGGCCGCGAATACGGATGCGGCAAGCCGCCCATCCGGCCCGAAGCCAGATAGCCATTATGCGTTTGAATGAGAAACGTGCCGACGCTTTCCAGCATCGCATCGAGATACGAGGTGCGCGAATGCGGCGCATAAATCAAATGCTGCACGCGATTGCCCATCGATTGCTTCGCGCCGGTCATGTCCTGATGCAGGTTCGCCAGCATTTTTTTCGGCTCGTTCGGAAAATCACGAAAATAGCGATACTCCGAATAAATTTCATCCGTCCACCAAAAGCGAATGTCGCGCACTGGCGGTTTCATTTTGCCTTCGCGGATCAGCTTGTTAAAAGCCCGCGCCAGCTCGAGTATATTGCCGCTGCCGCTGCCGTCGTCATTGGCCGAACCTTGCTCTTCCTGTAAATGCGCGGTGATGACAATTTGCTGATCGCGATATTTCGTGCCGCGAATCCAGCCTTCGACGAAACCGGTGCGGCCTTCTTTGCTCTCGCCGATTTCGGTGTCGACTTTTGCTTTCAGCACCACGCGCCCGCCTTTCGCACGCTTGCCGGTCGCAAAATAATCTTGCATCTCTTTCGTCGCGAGAATCCGGCGCAGCGTCTCGCCTTTCCGTGGCGGCAAAACAAATGCAAACGTGCCCTTCTTCCCTTCCGGCGGGTTGATCGGAATTCTGCTCCAGGCCACTTGATCGGGATAATCCATCAGGGTTTTGTTTTCGGAAATCACGTAGGATACCACGCCCGCCGCGCCTTTTTCCCATACGGCATTATTCACCGCGGCGCCCGGATTCGCGTCGGTCAAAACAATCTTTCCGGCGACGTCAAGATCTTTCAACGCGTCTTTGGAGCCGTTGCCGGCCCACACCAATTCCGCCGTCAAATCCGCATCGTGGCTGCCATCGGCGAGATAAACCGCATGTTCGCCGATATCGGCCAGTTTGACTTCGACCGGTTCAATCATCCACAACTCTGCCGCGCGCGCCGTGTAATTGCGGCCGTCAAGTTTTTGCTCGATGAACTGTACCTCCTGCAAACCCGCATCTTTCGCAGCTTGTATAACGTATTCCGCCGCCTTGAAATAACCTTCCATACCGGAATCGCGGTGCCAGTGCGTGAGCCAGCGAATGTGCTGAAACGCGCGATCGCCGGAGATTTCGTTTTGGAGCATACGAATCTCGGCGTCGGATAGGAACGGCGTGGTTTGGGCGAAAGTAAATTTCCCATGCGGCGATAACAAGCATAAAATGGTTATCACGCCAATGCCGGTTATTCTGTTTCTCATTCTTCCTCCTTCAATTTAAACTGCATTGTCATTTAGTTTTTTCGCTGCCTTCGGCTGATTACGGCTGTTTCCATTTCAATTCAATTCGTCCATCCGCGGGCGCGTTCGACCGCTTTTTTCCAATTCCGATAAAGCTGTTCGCGCGCCGCCTCGTTCATTGTTGGATCAAAGCGTTTCTCCATTTGCCAATGCTGTGCCACATCCTCCAAATTTGCCCAATATCCAACGGCCAGGCCTGCGAGATAAGCTGCACCTAATGCGGTGGTTTCGGTAATCGCGGGCCGAATAACAGGCGTGTTAAGAATGTCCGATTGAAATTGCATCAATAAATTATTCGCCACCGCCCCGCCGTCAACACGCAACTCGGTAAGAGTCATCGCTGCATCATCCTTCATCGCTTCCGCGAGATCGCGCGATTGAAATGCAATCGATTCCAACGCTGCCCGCGCCAAATGGCTACGGTTGGCGCCGCGCGTTAAACCGACAATCGTACCGCGCGCGCCGGCATCCCAATAAGGCGAGCCGAGGCCAACGAAAGCAGGAACAAGATACACCCCGTTATTGTCCGGTGTTTGCGCCGCCAGCGTTTCAATCTCCGCCGCCGAAGCAATAATCTTCAGCTCATCGCGCAACCATTGCACCACCGCGCCGGCAATAAACACCGAGCCTTCGAGAGCATATTGAACTTTTGCATTCGCAATTTGCCAGGCAATCGTCGTGAGCAAACCGTTCTTCGAATGAAAAATGTTTTCACCGGTTTGCATCAACATAAAACAACCGGTGCCGTACGTATTTTTGAACATGCCCGGCTTAAAACAGGTTTGCCCGAACAGCGCCGCTTGTTGATCGCCCGCAATACCCGTGAGTGGAATCTCCTCTCCAAACCATTCCGGCGCCGTGACTCCAAAGGCGCCGCTGCTTGGCCGCACTTGCGGCAATATCGCGTGGGGAATATCAAGATAAGAAAGGATATCGTGATCCCAATCTAATTGATGAATGTTGTAAAGCAAAGTGCGCGAGGCATTCGAACAATCAGTGGCGTGCGACTTGCCGCCGGTTAATTTCCACAGCAACCAGCTATCAATCGTGCCAAAGGCGATTTCACCGTTCCGGGCCCGCTGGCGCAAGCCGGGAATATTATCGAGCAACCATTTTACTTTTGTTCCGGAAAAATAAGGATCGGCAACCAGACCAGTGCGTTGTGCAATCGCAGCCGCGCCAAAATTTTTTCGGATATCATCGCAAATCGGCGCAGTGCGGCGATCTTGCCAGACAACGGCGTTGTGCATCGGCGCGCCCGTTTTACGATCCCACAGCACCGTCGTCTCGCGCTGGTTGGTGATGCCAATGGCAGCAATGTCACGCCCATTCAACCGGGCTTTTTGCAACGCGGCCTTTGCCGTTGCAAGCTGCGTTGCCCAAATTTCTTCGGGATCGTGTTCTACCCAACCCGGCTGCGGATAATATTGTTTAAACTCCTGCTGCGCCATGGCGCGAACCCGGCCGTCATGATCGAAAACAATGCTGCGGCTGCTGGTCGTGCCCTGGTCTAAAGCGAGAATGAATTTCACAACGACTCTCCTGAATTTTGTAAAAACTGTCACGGCGAGCGCATTTTTGCGAAACGGTTTTTCACCTGCCCGAAGATCGCTTCGGGAAAAAATGCCTCGCGAGGACAATCTTTCTACTCACCACGCGATTTTATCGCCGGGGATATCGCGCTGCACCGGAGCATTAACATCAAACTTAAAAAGGTTTTCGGGATGAACGAGACGCACGGCTTTGATTTCTTTGATGCGTTCAAGCGGGATGACTTCATCGCCGAAACCATTCGTACGCGTTTGGCTGGCCCAATAGACGATGCTCTTCTGGCCATTTTCATCCTGATACCAACCGAGAAAAACTACCGAATGCCCACCGCCTTTGGCCCAAGAAATGTTGATAAAATCGCCGGGGCGGGCCTGTGGCGGCTTAATTTCTTCACCCATTTTGGCGTATTGCACCAAGGCGTAATGGCTGCCAAAGCCATCGTCATTCCATTTGCCCCAAAATTTAATCGTATCTTCGCGGCGGCCGCCATTTTCTTCCTGCATACGGATTGCTTCGTAGCGTTCGTCGCTCAGCTTCTTTCCCTCTTTTTTAGAAAAAATAAGATTGAGTTGCTCAATGAACGCAGCATAGGTTGAACCGCTGCAATAACTCGTGGTGCGCGGCGGCTCCAGCAATGGCCGGTCAAACAATTTCAATTTATAGCCAATCGGCGACTCAGTGGGAACAGCTTTGATCCCGATGAAATAGCCGCCACCGTCCATCGCCGTGGCCTGAACCTTATCGATAGCTTGCAAAACATAATAATTATAACCCTTCACATACTTTCCAAAAATTTCGGCGTGACGCGTATGATGTGCGCCCGCGGCAATATCGTCTTTATTGAGTAGAAACCACTCGCCGTTGTCGCGCGTGGCTTTGAGTTGGGGGCTGCTGTCTTGCGCCAACG
>CAYZFF010000008.1:0-22987 GCA_964477305.1 uncultured Cytophagia bacterium | reverse complement strand
GCAGAAAAACCGAAGCCCAGAAAATCCGGTAAAATCAGGCGAAAATCCAGTACCAGCTTTGGCACGAGCCGGTAGAAATCAAAGGACGAGGTGGGAAAACCGTGGAGCAAAAGAACAGCCGGTGCGTCCCGGCGGCCAAGATCGATGTAAAAAATTTTATGGTTGCGAAATTCGAAATGGTTTCCGAGTTTCTGCCAAGCATTAGCGTTTAGAATCGGAGACATTGAGAACAGCATCGCAAGTTAAGCAGATCGGCGCGAAACCGGCGTGTTTAGCATTTGCCGTAAGCTGCCGCCCAACCAGCCACCCAAGCCGCCGGCGAAAAAAGCTATCACTAATGCAGCCACAACTAATAACCACGCTGTCGTGCCTCTGAGATTGGCCAACGAGCCGGCCAGCATTAAGAGTTGCGGGCTTTGGCCGCTGATCACTTTGCCGCTGGCAACCATTAGCCAAAAGAACGCAGCACTGAAACTGCCGATTAAAAAACCGCGTCTGCTGGAGTCGGCAAGCAGGCCGGTCGCGACGCCACCGAGCGCAAGACCACTGGCGCCGAAAATCATTCCGCCGATCGTGATGAACACAACAGCAAGAAGCCATTGCATTAAATTTCGCATTCTTTATTTGCCTTTACCGGTTTCTGATTATAAGAGGGTTCACCTCTTGCCGCAAAACGGTTTTTATAGGGTGATTCAAAAATTTTAGATCATCTTGCCGCAATTACTTGGCGCTTTCATCACGGTTTTAAACTTACGCTTTCCTCAATTTCATCCTG
This sequence comes from uncultured Cytophagia bacterium, assembly GCA_964477305.1. GTDB lineage: Bacteria > Zhuqueibacterota > Zhuqueibacteria > Zhuqueibacterales > Zhuqueibacteraceae > Zhuqueibacter. The sequence goes on along the minus strand of CAYZFF010000008.1, from coordinate 22,212 downwards.
CGGTAAGTCTTCTGGCCGGAGCGTAAAACGAATGGGAAAATATTTCCCCGCCAACCATTCATCAATCTGATCGTGATAATGCGGAGCGCCGGGGTGGCCGCTTTGGCCGCCAAAGTTGACAACGTAGCCGCGAATCGGTTCACCCATTTCCACGACAAGACGCATCGACGGGCCATGCGTCACTTTTCTGCCGCCCGCCACATTCAAAGTAAAATCTTCGCCATCGCGAGGTTGCGGCGCGAGACCAAAAGCGGGTAGTTGCAGAAGATGCGAAGCTTGCAATTGATGATAGCGGCCGTACTGCCATTGGTGCAAATCCGGCCCAAATTCGCGTTGCAAACTATCAAGACTCGCAGCAAAAATGTAGCGCAAGCGGGCAGGCAAATTTTCTTTCTCGGTGGTCCGCGGATCATCAAACCATTTCGAATCAGGCTGATTTTGCGCCAGCGCCAACAGCACTCGGCGCGGCGGGTGCATGTAGGTTCCGCCCGACGCGGCTTGAAAACGATTGGCCCAGATTTCCAGTTTGAATCTTTCCCAAAAATTGTGGTAGATCGTCGGCGCGATGCGGTTCACACGAAAATCGTAATCCCAAGTTCGCAAGCTGTCGAGCGCCGAGGCGAGCGTTCCGCCGGCTTGTCCATCGCTGGCAAACGCCTCGAGAATCATCGGCGTCAATATTCTGGCGACGACGGAATGCGCATCGAGTTGGGCGGCTTTCATATCGTCGATGGAAATTTTGCGCTCGGCGCTCAACAATTCGTGGATTCTCATGCCGCGGTACGGCGCTTCGAAATTCCAATTATAAAAAATGGGATAATGATCCGGCGTCGGTTTTTGATTGGCTGACTCGACAAAACCTTCCGGGGGATTGAAGGCATGCGGCAGTTTTTCGAATGGCACAAAATCATTCGGCGCGGGCGTTTGCAAAATTTGGTCGGCGCGCGGCGAGCCGGGCCAAGCTTGCGCGGGATCACTCGCCTCGCCGTGAGCGAGCGAAAGCGCCGCGGTTTTGATCGGCATCCAGCCGGCGGAATACATGCCGACATTACCCGGGCGATCGATATAAACAAAGTTTTGTGCCGGCGCGCCGTAATTTTTCAGCGCCGCGGAGAAATCGGAGAAGTTTTGGGCGCGATTCACCTCATAAAAAACGCGCCACTCGCCGCCGGAAAGATGGCCGGTCCAGCGCATCGCATAGTCGATACCGTCGCGCTTGACCACCGGACCGATGCGGCTCCAGCGAATATTGATGGCTTCCGGGGCCAGACCTTTGATGGGAATTTTCTCGGCGCTGATTTGCAGCGGTTCGTTCTGACCTTCAATTAGAGCCGTTTGCTTCACGCTGTCAACATCGATCTGATAATAATCCAACACATCCCAACCGCAATTGGTCGCGCCCCACGCAATATTTTTGTTGAACCCGATAATGACGTCGGGAGAACCGGGAAGGGTCATGCCGTACACATCGAGACCGGGCGCGTGCAAATCAACTTCGTACCAATAGTTCGGGAAGGTGTGGCTGAGGTGTGGGTCGTTGGCAAGAATTGCATGGCCGCTGGCACTTTTCGTCGCGCCAATAGCCCAATTATTACTGCCGAGCAACGGCGGCTCCGCGGCGTCGCGATCATCAAAAGCCTCAACGTAGTCCCCGTCCCTAGTGGACGGATTTTGGAATACAGTACTTGCAAAATTGCCCCACAAGGGGGCAGGACGACGAAGGGATGCAACGGACGCATCGCGAAAAAGGCCGGGATAAATCGGCGCCGGGCAAGTGGTTTCAACGGGAAAAAGTTCCTGCAGAATTTCTGCCGAAAAATTCGCGCGCAAACGATCAAACGCCAGTTCGGAGCCGTACCATGCCAATTGTCGCGCCATATATTTGAGCAAATAGGAACTATTCTGCGGTTCCCACCGCGACGGCGCGAAATCAAGCAGCTTAAATTCCAAAGGATAATCCGCCGGCGTCAGTTGCGCGATAAACGTGTTAATGCCTGCGGTGTAATTTTCCAAGGCGTGATAAGCCGGGTGTGAACGGTCGGCGGCTTGCATCGCCCGATCCGCCGCGTCGCGAAAACCGTTTTCTAAAAAGAACCGGTCCGAGGGTAAAGCGCGGGCGCCAACCACTTCAGAGAGGCGGCCCTTAATCGAACGCACAATCAATTCCATTTGAAAGAGACGTTCGCGCGCATGCAAGTAACCGACGGCTGTGGGCAAATCTTCAACATGCTCAGCAAACACATGCGGCACGCCACGGCGATCCAATAGAATCTTCACCGAACCTTGCAACGCCGGAATCTTCAGTTCCGTCGCTGCCGACATAGTAAAACCGGCAGCCGGCTGAAGAAATCCTTGCAATGGATCAAAGAATTTTGCCGGCGGCGGCAAGCTTCCAAGCGGTTGATGAATTAAGAATAAATATCCCCCTAATAACAAGGCTGGTAAAACAAGCTTGAGTGACCTGGGCATAAGTTGGGAATAGAATTGATGAGCAGCGTTTATTGATGTTCATCAATCTGGAAAAAATGCCGCACAAAGTCAAGAGGCAAGCAAAGAAAATTTACCGCCGTTGCAGTAGCCGGAAAATGAGCGCCACGTCACTTTCGGCCGGCGGCAGCCGTTCTGCTCTTGGGGTAAATTTCGTGGCACCGGTCGAATAATCGCGTACGGTGTAGGCGGCGTTGCCAACTTTTGATCCGGGACAAGAATACAAACACACGAGACAGCCAGAATGCCATTGTTTGATCAAATCTTTATTTCCCCCAAAACGAAAGTCCAAGCCGCGGCCACCGGGGTCGTTGAGTAATTCGGACAACGGTTTCGGCGCGGCCAAATTTTTCCACCAAACGGAAATTTCCACCGGTGCTCCGGCAATTTTCGTCTGTGGTGCGGGATGCTTTGCATCTTTGCGTTTGTCCCACGCCTCCATCGTCAAATTATTTCCAGCGACCGCGCCAAGCTGCTCCAGCGACGCGATGAGCGCGATATCCGGCACCGGCGTTTCAAACAGAGCTTCGCGTGCCGCTCTGCCGTTATCCCAGACTAATAAATGATAGTTGGGAACAAAACGCAAAAGGCCGGTGAATTTTTCGGGTTGATATCTGGCGAAAATGCGCACTTCGTGCCGCAGCGAGTCAACGACAAGTGGTGTGGTGGCGTTGGGCATTCTCGCCTCACGTTCCTGAACCGGCGCTGTGCCGATGAGCAAGCTTATAATAAAATTTACCAGCATGTTTAACCCTTTCGGGATTCAGCAGTAATTCAAGTTGCCGTGATTTTTTATTTGCTTTTTTTATGAAAATGAATATTATATACGTTCATCAGCGCGAATTCATTATGAAGTAAAATAAGCATCGTTATTGAAAAAAACAACATCCGTCATGTACCCCAACACCGCAGAGGAGGGTTTTATGCCCACAACAAAACCAGTCATGAGCCGGCACGGATTGGATATTCACGGCATTAAAAATACCGACATGGAATATTGGAATCTCAGCACGCCGGCGTTGTACGAAGAAGCGATACGGCGGCGCGAAGCGATGATCGCGCATCTCGGGGCGCTGGTGGTGCGCACCGGCCATCACACCGGCCGCTCGCCGAATGACAAATATATCGTGAAAGAGGCGTCGAGTGAAAAGAATGTTTGGTGGGGCAAAGTCAATCGGCCATTCGAGGCGGAAAAATTTGATGATTTATACGAACGCTGTTTGTCCTATTTGCAGGGCAAAGATGTATTTGTGCAGGATTGTTTTGCCGGCGCGGACCCGCGTTATCGTTTGCCGATTCGGGTGATCACGGAATCGGCGTGGCACAATTTGTTTGCGCGCACAATGTTCATTCCCGCTAAAATGGAAGAGTTAGAAACACACAAACCGGAATTTACCGTGATCAACGTGCCGCGTTTTCATGCTGATCCGGAGATCGACGGCACCAACTCCGAAGTTTTCATTCTCGTCAATTTTGGCCGCAAGGTGGTTTTAATCGGCGGCACGAGTTACGCCGGTGAAATCAAAAAATCCATTTTTACCATTCTCAATTATCTGCTGCCGCTGCGCGACGTGATGTCGATGCACTGCTCGGCGAATGTCGGGCCGAATAACGATGTCGCCCTGTTCTTCGGATTGTCGGGAACCGGCAAGACCACGCTTTCGGCTGATCCCGAGCGCCGCTTGATTGGCGACGACGAGCACGGCTGGAGCGATCACGGCGTGTTCAATTTTGAAGGCGGTTGTTATGCGAAAGTGATTCGCCTCTCGAAAGAAGCCGAGCCGCAGATTTACGAAACCACGCGGCGTTTCGGCACGGTGCTGGAGAACGTCGCGATGGATGCCATGACCCGTCGCCTTGATCTTGACGACGCCTCGCTCACCGAAAACACCCGCGCGGCGTATCCGCTCGATTACATTCCGAATGCTGAAGCGAGCGCGATGGGCGGCCATCCGAAAAATGTCATTATGCTCACTGCCGATGCGTTTGGCGTGATGCCGCCGATTGCGAAGCTGACGCCGGCGCAGGCGATGTATCATTTTCTCTCCGGCTACACTGCGAAAGTGGCGGGCACGGAGAAGGGTCTCGGCAAAGAGCCGCAAGCGACATTCAGCACGTGTTTTGGCGCGCCGTTTATGGCTTTGCATCCGACGGTGTACGCGAGAATGTTGAAAGAGAAAATCGCCGAGCATAAAGTGAGTTGCTGGCTCGTCAACACGGGCTGGACCGGCGGCCCCTTTGGCGAAGGCCACCGTATGAAAATTGCTTACACCCGCGCGATGGTGCATGCGGCGTTGAATGGCAGTTTGGATAAAATTTCCACCGAGGCTGATCCCATCTTCGGCTTGCACATTCCGACGAGTTGCCCGAATGTGCCGAACGAAGTTTTGAAGCCGCGCAGCACCTGGAAAGATGGCAACGCTTACGACGAAAAAGCCAAACATCTCGCCGGTTTGTTTCACAAAAACTTTGAACAGTTTATAAATGATGTCACCGAAGAAATCCGCGGGGCGGGGCCGAAAGTGAAATAGGACGTAAAAACGTCACGCGGAAAACAAAGAGCATGGCATGAAGAGGTTTTATTCTCTTCGCGCCATGCTCTTTTCGTTTTTATAAAACCCGAAAACAGCAACAACGGAAAAGCGCTTAAAAGCGCTCGCGGCGTGCCCACGACACAAACGGCGAGTGTTTCAGGTTAACGCCAGTTCAATCTTTTCCAACTGGTCATGATACCGATACGCTTCAATCAGCCGCAGATACCATATCCGGCCACTACAAAGTGGTTGGGACAGTAAGCGTGATACTCATATTGATTGCTGTCACGCGCCAACAACAGTTGCTTGAAATTTTTTTAGTCGCGCTCTCTTGTAAATAATGCAGCTCCCAATAGCATAAAAATATTACATTTTTGACAAGATCACATTGACTTTTCACTTTTTTTTATTACCTTTATAACATGTTCGACGAGAATCTATTACCGTTTATTGCGCGTCTGAACCCGACGATCATGTGGATCGCTCTGACCGTGGGCCTGCTGCTGTTTGTCATTGGATATTTTGCCGGCGGCAAATTGGCGATGGGGCGAATTGGCATGTGCGTGCTTTTGACCACCGTGCTGGGAGCGTTATCTTTGCCGGCGCCGATGCGACTTTTCAGTCTCGTTGAAAGAGGGTTGAATGTCAAAACCACAGTTATCGGCAGCGACGGCAAAGAGGCCGCCGCAAACGCCAAAGCCAAAAACTCGGCTAAAGCTAAAACTGTTCGCAACGCTGCCGATTCTACCGCCACTGCCGAGGAAGATGATATTGGCGTCGGCGTGCCGTTCTCATTGCAATTGTTGACTTTTATTTTATATCTGGTGTGGTCCGCTTTTCTCGTTGGCATGGGCATATTTCTCTACGAAACCCTGACCGTAACCGCTGAAGAGGCGGAGAAGCGCTAATTGTTCAATCATCATATCTGAAGCGTTCACTAAAGAAACAATGCCCGTCAATTTCTCGCAAGCCCAACAGCATTTATCGCACGCAGACCCTGTTTTAGCAGAAATCATTTCGCGTCACGGCCCGTGTACCTTGCAGCCCCAGCGTCAGTATTTTGTAGCCCTCGCCGAGGCCATTCTCTCCCAACAACTTTCCGTGAAAGCGGCAGCGACCATTTTTAAACGCTTTAAAGAAAAACTAAACGGACAAGTGACGCCGGAAAAAATTTTGCAGTTGCGCCTACCGCAATTTCGTGCGGTAGGCATCTCACGGCAGAAAACAAGCTATCTCCGCGATTTGGCAGAAAACTGGCAGGGCGGACGTCTGGCACCCCGGCGGTTCATGAAGATGAACGACGAAGAGGTGATTGCCGCGTTAACGCAGGTGAAAGGCATCGGCCAGTGGACGGCGGAAATGTTTTTGATTTTTTCATTACTGCGTCCGGATGTTCTGCCCGTCGGCGATCTCGGTTTTCGTAACGCGGTGCAGCGCGCTTACGGACTGCGCAAGCTGCCAGAGGCCAAGCGTCTGGAGCAAATTGCCACGAGTTGGCGGCCTTACCGTTCGGTAGCAACTTGGTACATGTGGGCCAGCCTCGATAATAAACCAATGTGATGGAAGTTATGCATTCAGAAGAAATCCGCCACCCACGCGATTTCAGCCCGCGCAGAGGAAAAAGGAACTAAAGTTTAGAAACGGGTTTTATGGAAGATTTTACGCCGATTGTTCTCAATCTTGTTTTAATGTTGGCCGTCGTTTATCTGGCCGTGCTATTGTTGCTGCTTATTTTTTTAGCCGTCGCAAATGCAGCGAAACCGCCGGCGGGCAAGAGTTCATTTTTTCAGCGGCTCAAACAACAACTCGCGGCTGGCAAATCCAACACCGATTTCGTCTTGCAACTCGCCGGCCGTGTGCTCTTTCATGCCGTGCTCTTCACTGCGTTTATCGCGTTGTTGATCAATATCAACCATGTTCAATCGACGCCGGCTTTTTTGAGTTTGGTGATTGTGCTTTTCGGTGTCCGGCTGGCCGAGACTTTTACGCCTGCGGCGAATGCGGCGCGCCATTATCACCGTGATGAAGACGCCTCTAAAATCACCTCCTGGCTGTTAGGCCTCAGTTTTTTTACGAATGTGATTGCACCGATTTTAGCCTCTCGTTACGAAACCGGGGCCATGGCCCCAACCGTACAATGGTGGAATTGGTTGGGATTGCTCATCTTCGCGGCCGGCGCCTTCATCAAACTCCGCGCAATGCAACAGCTTGGTGAGGCCTTTACACCGCAGGTCAAAATCGAGGCCAAGCAGAAGTTAGTCACCGACGGCCCGTATGCGCTGGTGCGCCATCCCTCCTATCTCGGTCTCATCCTTACTTATGTTGGCACGGCGATTTTATTCAGCAGCAAAATTGGCGCGCTCGCGCTCGTGGTGTTGGTCTTACCGGCAATTGTCCTGCGAATTAGAAAAGAAGAAGAATTATTCTCGAATCGTTTCGGCGAGGTGTGGAAAAAATATACGGGGCAGACCCCAATGCGTTTGCTGCCAAAAATTTGGTGAAGATCGAGATTGGAGTGCGAAACGATCGCTTCGCACTCCAATGTAAACATTTACGGAAATTTCACTTCAATACCGAAACGCGGCTTACCACGAAGCTTGGTTTTAAACGGGTCTTCTTTAACAAACTGACCCACGACAAAGCCGTTCTTTAATTCCTGCGCAAATTCGAGGCTGTAGCCGACAAACAAATGCGTTTCAAAGATCGCCACGGGGATGCCAAAACCGATTCCGACCATGGGTTCAATGGTGGATGCCAGCCGCATGCCGCCGAGTAAATGAAACGAGGTCGCGAGCGTCCGCGCCTTGGTGTCGACGGGTTGAAAGTTATAGTTGACCACGGCAAAATGCCCGATATCACCGCGCGGTTTCGGTTGCACGCGAATCACGCCGTCGTCGCCAATTGCGAAATCTAAATCATTGACGCTGGTCACTGCGGTCGCGACGCCGAAGCTCCAACGCTCTTTGGAAGTGTTATCCAGTGTAATCGAGCCTAATACCCGTTCTGCTTCCAATGCTGTTTTCACGAGTATGGAAATGTTGGAAAATTTCTGGAATTGCGCCGGCACTTCAAATTCGCGCAGGTCAATCCAGGTGGTATCCGGCGTGGTATCTCTAAGACTCAGGCCTGGGGACAGAAACGGCAAAAACAAGCCAATGAATTGCGGCAGAGCCTGGGTGAGCGGCGAATCCTTTGCCGTTAACAGCGTCGAGACAAACGAAGCGCCGCGGCGCTGGCGGGAAAGAAAAATGTAATACAATTTCGCCGATTGCAGGCCGTAAAGCCGCGTATTAAAAAACTCGCTATCTTCATGCAACAAACCGATGGGCGTCGCGCTGTCGGTAAAATTGGCCACCACCACATAATAATTCCGTAAATCCAATTTAACGCCGCTATCTTCTATCAGCCTTTTCAAACTATCGATGGCCGCCGGCGCTAATCCTTCGCGAAAAAGATGATACGATTTGGCAAATAAATTATCGCGATCAACGTAAGCCTTGGGCGAATCCGCCGTTGGCCGTGGAATAATCACGACTTGATCCTGTGCCAATAAACCGCCGGACAAACTTAGTCCGATCAGCGCGGCGAGCAACATCCGTTTAAAACTTTTCATTGCTTCTCCTGGAATAATAAGTCCCGATTAAGTTAAATCTGCGCTTTTTCGGCAAACACTTTTAAACCATACTTCAACACCATTCCGCGCTCATATTTTTATTAGCACAAATTCACGCTTACTGGCGTTTAAAGAATTGATTCCAATTTGCCGGATTTTTGTTTGACATAATGAAATAGATACTAACGAAAATTTAACAAATTTGCAAATGTTTTTTAGTCGCGCGGAATTTCTCTTGATTAAAGCGTAACGCTTGAGTATAATGACTATGGCCGTCCCCAAGATTGCCCTCGGCAAACCGGCAGCATATGGGCAGGAAATCGTTAAACGCCGCTTTCGTCTAACGGCGGCAACTGTAGCACTGTCCGGCAAAACCGTTCTCGACTTTGGTTGTGGCAATGGCGCGCAAACTTGCGAATTTGCCCAAACCGGCAGTAAAATTTTTGCTGTCGACTTGGCGTTTGCCGATTTGCAGACGTTGCGCCAACAGCTTGAACGCCAACACCTCGCCTCAATCATTCCACTGCAGTACGACGGCTCACATTTGCCGATGGCCAGTGGCAGCTTCGATCTCGTGCTCAGTTTCGAGGTGCTCGAGCATGTGCATAACGAAGCAACGGTGTTGCGCGAATGGCACCGCGTCTTGAAACCGAACGGCGAAATCGTCATTTCCGTTCCCAACAAAGGCTGGGTTTTTGAAACCCACGGCGCGAATTTACGCGGCCTGCCGTGGCATCGTGTGCCATTTTTTTCGTATTTACCACATTTTTTGCATCGCCGTTTGGCGCGCGCTCGTATTTATCGCCGGCGCGATATTGTGCAATTGCTGCAAAAACATGCATTCGAGGTTCTACGCACGGAATACATTATGGCGCCGCTGGATGTCGTGAAAACGCCCTGGTTGAAGCGCCTGCTGCAAGCGAGTGTTTTTCGCGGCGATACAACGCGCTGCTCTATTTTTGCAACGGCGATTCTGGTACACGCCCGCAAAATTTCGCCGCCGCATGAAACAAATAAAATCGCCTCATGAAACTAACATTCAAATCGCCGCTGTGGTGGTGGGGCATTCTGTTGCTGGCCTTACTGTTTATCTTGTGGAGTGTTTCACTGATTCAGAGTGTGACACGCTTGCAGGATGAGGCCAGCCGCAACGTGGCATTGATTAATAAATTCAACAGCGTCGAGCAAACCATCCGGACGCTGGAAGATAGCATGGCCAGTAACGAAGAGAACCTGGCACTATCATCTGTATCGTGGCAGCAGTTCATCACGAGTTATCGTACCAATTTGCAACAACTCACCGATGACGAGCGCTCACAACTCGGCCCCGTCAATCCCATCCCCCATCTCGATTCGTTGGTGACGCAACTCAATGATCTCCATAGCCAAATCGAGCAACAGAAGCTGACAAAAATAAAAGACCAGGCACTCGCACCACGATTTCAAAACCAGATTCATTTAGCGGTTAACGAATTTAGAACCGTGCTGCAGAGCCTGCGCGCGCACCAAGCGAAAGTGTCGATTGCTCTCGTCCAAAAATGGCAAGAACTGACTCGTCTCGTCGTGATTGCCTGCCTGCTGGCGTTTTTTTTGAGCATTGTGTTGTTGATTTACCAACGAGATCTCAGCCGCCGGCTGCGTGCGGAGAAAGGACTTCAAGAAAGCGAAGAGCGCTTTCGCCGTCTGGCGGAAAATGCGCCGGACTTGATCTATCGTTATCGCTTTACGCCAACCCCCGCCTTTGAGTACGTCAGCCCCGCCGTTAATGCCATGAGCGGCTGTACGCCGGAAGAGTTTTACGCTGATCCCGGGTTGGCATTTAAGCTGGTGTATCCTGATGATCTGGTGCATCTCGAAATGCTCAAAAACTCGCCGCCGACCAGCGTCATGGATTTGACCTTGCGTTGGCTGCATCGCGATGGCTCCCTCATTTGGACCGAACAACGCCTCATGCCGATTGTCGATGCGGCCGGAAAAGTCTTTGCCATAGAAGGCATCGTGCGCAACGTGACACGGCGTAAATTGGCTGAACAGGCTTTACGCGAAAGCGAGGTGCGCTTTCACAGTATGGCTGATACTGCGCCGGTTTTGCTCTGGATGGCCGGCCCCGACCAGCGGTGTTCTTTTTTTAATAAAAGCTGGCTGGAATTTACCGGGCGTCCGATTGAAGAAGAACTTGGTGATGGTTGGACTCGAGGCATTCACCCAGACGATCGGAGCAAAGCATTAGAAGCATATAACACGGCATTCACCGCGCGCCGAGAATTAAAAATCGAGTATCGTTTTAGACGGCACGATGGTGAATATCGCTGGTTAGTAAATACCGGTTTGCCGCGCTGGTTAGCGGACGGTAGCTTCGCGGGTTATTTGGGGTCGTGTCTTGATTTCACGGAACACCGGCAAGTAGAAGACTCTTTGCGCGCCAGCGAAGAAGCGCTGCGGCACTCCGAAGAACGTTATCGTACTTTGATTGAGCAAATGCCGGATGGTTTATATCGCAGCACGCCGGACGGTAAATATATTGATGTGAATTCCGCCCTGGTAAAAATTCTCGGCTATGACAGCCGCGAAAATTTGTTGCAAGTCGATATCAAATCGCAAATCTATTTTGACAACCGCGAACGCGAAGAGGCGATGGCGGCTGCGAAGCATCCGAATAGTGATGGCGTCGTCGTACTTCGGCATCGCCGCAAAGATGGACAGGAAGTCTGGTTGGAAGATCACGGTCGTTTTATCACCGATGCCAATGGCAAGGTTATTTATCAAGAGGGTATTCTACGCGATGTGACGGCGCGAAAACTTGCCGAAGATGCGCTCCGGCAAAGTGAAGAACGCTATCGCACGCTGATCGAACGGTTGTCCGATGGCGTCTATCGCAGCACCCCGGACGGAAAATTTATCGAGGTGAACCCGGCGATGGTGCGGATGCTCGGTTATGCGAGCAAAGATGAGCTTTTAGCGGTTGATATTAAAAAACAACTTTATTTTGAAGAGGTCGAACGTAACACCGTCGTTGACAAATTACAACGCGCCGGCGGCGATGAAATCGACATTTTCCGTTTGCGTCGCAAAGATGGTCGCGAAGTCTGGGTGGAAGATCATGGCCGGTTAGTCACCGATGCCACCGGAAAAGTCATTTACCACGAAGGCATTTTGCGCGATATCAGCGCGCGCCGGCGCACCGAAGAAGCGCTGCGCGAGAGCGAAGAGCGCTATCGTTCCGTCATCGGCGCGTTAGCTGAGGGCGTTGTGTTGCATGACGCCGAAGGCCGCATCATTGCGAGCAATGCCAGCGCCGAGCGAATTTTGGGATTTGCCGCCTCGCAATTACAAGGACGGCATACGGCCGATTTCAACTGGCGCGCGGTACATGAAGACAACACGCCGTTTCCTGCCGAAATGCACCCCGCCATGGTTTCTTTGCGAACCGGCCAGTCTTGCTCGAATGTGGTCATGGGCATTCATAAGCCCGGCGGCGAGCTGGCGTGGATTTCGATCAACTCCCAGCCTTTATTGCGCGCTGCTGAATCCACACCGTATGCCGTGGTCGCTTCATTTTATGAAATCACCGAACGGCGATGGGCCGAAGAAGCGCTGCGCGAAAGCGAAGAGCGCTATCGCCTGCTCGCAGAAAACTCGTTGGACTTGATTGAGCTGATCGATCTGGATGGAAACGTGATGTACGCCTCGCCCTCTCACTTTTATGTTCTCGGCCACACGCCCAACGAGTTGGTTTATCAAAACCTCTTCAGCTTCGTGCACCATGAAGACGTCCCGAAGGCGTTGCAGGCAGTCAACGAATTAATGGATTCGAAAACGCGAAAAACCATCGAACTCCGGCTCCATCAAAAAAACGGAACGTGGATAGAAGTGGAAGCCCTGCTTTCCGGCATTCCCGGGCCGGGCAACAACATTCATCGCATTCTGTTCTCGGCGCGCGATATTGCCGCCCGCAAACTGGCCGAAGCGCATCTCAAAAGTTCCTTGAAAGAAAAGGAAGTTTTGCTAAAGGAAATTCACCATCGGGTTAAAAATAACTTGCAAATCATTTCGAGTTTGCTTAATCTGCAATCCGGTTACATTCAGGATCCGCAAGCCGGCGAACTGTTCAAAGAAAGCCGCAACCGCGTCAAGTCCATGGCGTTGATTCATGAGCGGTTGTATCAATCCAAAGATCTGGCGCGCATTGACTTTGCGGAATATGTGCGCAATCTCACGACGCATCTGTTCCGCTCCTACGGCGTTACGGCCCGTGCCGTCAGCTTGCAAATCGCCGTCGATAATATTCTACTCGATATTGACACTGCCATTCCCTGTGGTTTAATCATCAACGAGCTGGTGACCAATTCACTCAAATATGCATTTCCGCCCGGCCTCGATGGTGAAATTCGTATCGGATTGCATCGTGAAAGCAATGGTCAGCTTGCACTCAACGTCAGTGATAACGGCACTGGCTTATCACCCGATTTCGATTTTCAGAAAACCGAATCGCTCGGCTTGCAACTCGTCAACACCTTGACCGATCAACTGCAAGGGCAAATCGAAATTGAGCGTCAAGGCGGCACTACCTTTAAAATCCTGTTGCACCCGCATCATGGATTCGAGGTCCAAGAAAATTTTTGATGGAGCGTAAATCGGTGATTTCCCTTTCCCCTGCCATAAATCAATCGGCGACTGCGCTGGAAAAGGTGCAATTGGCAAATGCAGATTTGCGCAAGGCCTTCAACTTTATTGTGCGCGAGGCGCTTTCACCTGTCGCATTGGGTTTGGGCGTACTTTATTTGATTTTCGCCATCAGCCATCCTCTTGTGCTGCCTCCTCCGGTTGCCATGCCAATGAGCCTCGCGGCCGTCACAACGGCAACCCTGTTATTTGTGATCCGCTATTTCCTCAGCCGGTCGCTGCCGGCAGAACGCTGGGCCCATCCGCTCGGCGCTGTAATATTTCTTCTTGTACTGCTGAACAGTCTCTTGCATCTTTTTCTTACCGCCGAACCAATGCAAACCACCAATCTGATCTTATTGGTGATTGCCGCTGGTTTTCTCTATCTCTCTACAAGTTGGTTAGCCTGGAGTTTAATCATTACGTTCAGCAGTTGGCTCGCCGTAGCGCTAACCATGAAGTCCGTGCCGGCGGCGGAATGGACTCATTTGGGCTTTGCCCTGTTTACCGCCAGCGTCGTGGCGATGTTGATTCAATTGGCGCGCCAACGCACTATGAAACGGCTTGAAGGCCTGCGTTTTCAAAATGAACACCGCAAGGTCGAACTGGAAGCGACGCTCGTTGCGGTTGAACAAGCGCGCCAAAAATCGGAACATTCCAAGCGCGACTTGATGCAAAGCGAAGCGAGGCTTCGTTTGCTCACGAGCCGGATGCCGGCAGTCTTGTGGACAACCGATCCCGAACTGCGCCTCACCTCGGCGCTCGGCATGGGGCTGGAAACTTTTGCGCTGCAGGCGGATAACGTTATCGGTAAAACCCTTTTTGAATTTTTGCAAACCGACTCCCCGGAATACAAACCGATTGCCATGCACTATCAAGCCCTCAAAGGAGAATCCGTGACACAGGAGATTTTCTTGCAGGATCGGCTGTTCGATTGCAAAGTCGAACCGCTGCACGATGAGCATGGCACGCTCTCGGGGTTGATCGGCATTGCGCTTGACATCACTGATCGCAAAATAGCCGAGGGGCAGCTTAAAAATTCTTTAAAAGAAAAAGAAGCCTTGCTGAAAGAAATCCACGAGCGGGTTAAAAATAATTTGCAAGTGATCTCCAGCCTGCTGAATCTGCAATCCGGGTATATTCTGGATTCGCAGGCCCGTGCGCGCTTCAAAGAAACTCAAGATCGCTTGAAAGCCATGGTCTTGATTCATGAGAAACTCTATCAATCGCAGGATTTAACCTCGATTGATTTCGGCGGCTATATTCGCAATCTTGCGGTCCATCTCTTTCGCTCGCATCAAGCCAATGTGCATGTCATTGCGTTACATCTTGAGGTCGACTCGATCAGCCTCGATATCGACCGCGCCATGCCTTGTGGCCTGATCATTAACGAATTGGTCGCCAACGCTCTGCAATACGCTTTTCCAAACGGCACACCCGGAGAAATTCGGCTGGCCTTTCACGAAGACGAGCAACGGCAAATTACTTTGCAGATCAGCGACACCGGCGTCGGCGTTCCCGCGCATCTTGATTTTCACCAGGCAGAATCGCTGGGTTGGCAACTGGTCAACACGTTAACCGAGCAGCTTCAAGGTAAAATTATGCTGGAGCGCAACGGCGGGACAAAATTTACGCTTACCTTCCGCCATTAAATCACGGATACGACAAGCCGTTAAAAATTTTAAAGCCACTTCGCAAAAAGATATTTTGGGATACCACATCATGAAGGTTGAACTACAGGCCAAAATCTTGGTTGTCGAGGATGAGAACATCGTTGCCCGCGACATTCAGAACACGTTGAAACATCTCGGTTATATCGTCACCGGTATTGCGGCAACCGGCGAGGACGCCATTCAAAAAGCCGGCGCCATGCAACCGGATTTGGTGTTGATGGATATCATGCTAAAAGGTTATCAGGACGGCGTAGAAGCGGCGCAAAAAATTCTGGCCTTGCACAATATTCCCGTGGTCTATCTCACCGCGTTTACGGATGAAAAAACGCTACAACGCGCCAAGGTGAGCGAACCGTATGGTTACGTTCTCAAACCGTTTGAAGAACGCGAATTGCAAATTGCCATCGAAATGGCCATTTACAAGCATCGGATGACCAAAAAATTGCAGGATCGTGAGCAGTTACTGGCGAAAATTCTCAAAACCATTAACGATGCCGTTATCACGATTGATACCAACGGGCAGGTTGCGTTCATGAATCAGGTAGCGGAGGCCTTAACCGGCTGGACTGCAAAAGAAGCGATTGGGCAGCCGCTGGCAGAGGTTTTCAAAATTAGCGCGGCCGAGGCGCAAACGTCAACCCATAAACTCGTTCAACAAGTTTTTGCGGAAGGCAGCATCAATAGCTATTCACGCTTATTGGCCAAAGATGGCCGGGAGATTTCCATTGATGATAGCGCGGTGCCGCTGCGGGATGAAAGCGGCAAGGTTAGCGGCGCCATTCTGGTGTTTCGCGATATCTCCGCGCGCCAGCAGGCGCAGGCCAAATTGCTGGATCGTTTTGCTCAAATACAGGCGCTTTATCAAATGACGGAAGCCCTCGGTCGCACCGTCAGTCTCGGCGAAATTTATGAAGAAGTGCTCAACAGCTTGGAACGCGTATTGAAAGTAGACCGCGCCGCGATTTTGCTATTTGATCCCGACGGCGCCATTCGCTTCAAAGCTTCACATGGACTTTCCGACACCTATCAACGTGTCGCCGAAGGGCACTCGCCATGGTCGCCGGAGCACAGAAATCCCCAACCGGCCTTTATTGCGAATGTTGAAGAGGACAATACCCTCGGGCTTCTTCGTGAGCCTATTCTTCGTGAAGGTATTCGCGCCCTCGGCTTTCTGCCGCTGCTCGGTCAGGGATTGTTGTTGGGAAAGTGCATGGTCTACTACAACACGCCGCATCAGTTTTCCGCAGAAGAAATTCGGTTGGCGCAAACACTGGCCGGCAATGTGGCGTTTGCCATCGAACGTGCGCGGGCCATTGAAGCAGTGCAGGCGAGCGAGGAGCGCTTTCGGCAGATGGCGGAAAACATTCACGAAATTTTCTACATGTCTGAACCGCAAAAACCGGCCGTGCTCTATATAAGTCCGGCTTATGAAGAAATTTGGGGCCGGAGTTGCGCCAGCCTGTATGAACAGCCGCGCTCATTCTTGGATGCCGTGCTTCCCGAAGATCGCGAAATAGTGGCGGCAGCTCATGCCAGACAGTTGCAGGGTGAGTTAACTCACGAAGA
Organism: uncultured Cytophagia bacterium; assembly: GCA_964477305.1. GTDB lineage: Bacteria > Zhuqueibacterota > Zhuqueibacteria > Zhuqueibacterales > Zhuqueibacteraceae > Zhuqueibacter. Next base: position 5,677 of record CAYZFF010000008.1, on the reverse strand, counting down.
ATATCGCATCAAGCGGCCGAATGGTGAAATCCGCTGGATCTGGGACCGTAGTTTCCCGATCGCAAATGAAAATGGTGAAGTTTATCGCATCACCGGCATCGCCGAAGACATTACGGAACGCAAACGCACGGAAGAGGCCTTGCGCCAAAGCGAAGAACAATTACGCAAAGTGCAGCGCATGGAAGCCATCGGCCGTCTTGCCGGCGGCGTGGCGCATGATTTTAATAATATGCTGACGGCCATTATCGGCACCGCTGAATTAGCCATGCTGGAGCTGCATCGCGATCATCCGGTACGCCGCGATTTGAAGGAAATCAAACAAACCGCGGATCGCGCCGCCAATCTGACGCGCCAGTTGCTCGCTTTCGCGCGGCAGCAGATTATCGCGCCCGGCATTTTCAATCTCAACGATCTCATCATCAATCTTGAGAAAATGCTGTATCGGCTAATCGGCGAGGACATTGAGTTGATCATTACGCCGGCGCCGGATATCGGCATGGTCAAAGTCGATGCTGGACAGATCGAGCAGGTGATCGTCAATCTTGCCGTCAATGCTCGCGACGCCATGCCGGCGGGTGGCTCACTCACTTTGCAGACGGCAAATTTTACCGTCGAGCAAGATTTTGCCGCGAAACATCCGGAACTGCCGCCGGGAGAATACGTCACACTGATCGTGCAGGACACCGGTAGCGGCATGAGTGCAGAAGTGAAAGCCCGTTTGTTCGAGCCGTTTTTTACCACCAAAGAAGTGGGTAAAGGCACCGGTCTCGGTTTAGCAACTTGCTATGGGATCATCAAACAAAACGGCGGGTACATTACAGTGGAAAGCGAAATCGCCAAGGGGAGTTTCTTTCGTCTGTATTTCCCGCGTCTGGCCACAGGGACGACCGCGACCGCGCCGCCGGATTATACCGGCGCGATTCCACCGGGAACTGAAACCGTATTATTGGTTGAAGATGAACCTGCGGTCCGTGAGGTGGCCACCCGTATGTTGCGCGAGCAAGGTTATCATGTTCTCGTCGCCACTAATGGCGAAGAAGCCATTCAAATCGCGCGCGCCCGCAGCAGCGAACCGATCCATCTTCTGGTGACCGATGTCGTGATGCCGCGTTTAAGCGGCAAAGCGGTTGCCGATCAATTAAAAACCATTCGTCCGGAGATGAAAGTTTTGTTTATCTCCGGCTATTCTGATGATGCGCTGATGCGGCGCGGCGCCGCCGAATCCGCCAGCTTGAATTTTTTGCAAAAGCCTTTTTCGCCGTCATTGCTGGCATTTAAGATTCGTGATGTGTTGGATAAAAAAAAATAGCCGGTTTACCAATTGCTTGATAAACCGGCTAACGGCAAACGATTTAATCCTCAACCAATTCAATACACCTGCTGTAACTGCACACGAACACTTTTTGATTCACCGTCGCGTAGAATCTTGACGTTGACCGCATCGCCAACTTTGTATTGTTCCAACACGTCACCCAACTCGCCAAAATTCCGCACCGGCTTGTCGTTAATGCCGACAATCACATCACCCACATAGGTTTCGCCGAAACGCGTCCGTTGCACGCCGCGCAACCCGGCTTTCGCGGCGGCGCTGCCGCGAGTTACCTCGCCGATAATCACGCCTTCGATGCCGGCTCTTCGGGCCGCGGCATCGCTGATGACTTGAATGCCAAGCCCTGGCCGGCTCACATGGCCAAATTTAATTAATTGCGGCACGATGCGATTCACCGTGCTCACCGGCACTGCAAACCCAATTCCCGCGCTACTGCCGCTCGGGCTGATGATGGCGGTATTCATGCCAATCAACTGGCCGCGCGAATCCAACAACGGCCCGCCGGAGTTGCCCGGATTGATCGCCGCATCGGTTTGAATCACATCTTGAATCGTCCGGCCGTTATTTGCCTTGATTTCGCGGCCGAGCGCGCTCACCACGCCGGTCGTCAAAGTTTGGTCCAGTCCAAACGGATTGCCAATCGCCACCACTTTCTGCCCAACCTGTAAATTCGTTGATGACCCGGCACGCACGGGACGCAACTTGCTGCTCGAAACTTTGATGCGCAAAACGGCGATATCCTTGCTCGGCTCGGTGCCGACAATCTCGGCTTCATACGAAGAGTTGTCGCTTAACGTAACCGTCAAAGCGCTGGCCTGTTCAACAACATGATTGTTGGTGACAATGTGGCCTTGGTTATCCCAAACAAAACCGCTGCCCGAACCAGCCGGAACTTCGTAGGTGTCAGTGAAGAAAAATCCTTGCCGCAATGCTTTGCTCGTAATGAACACTACGGAGGGCGCGACCTCCTGAAAAACGCTGATGGTATTGCGTTCATCCGCTAACAGCGCGTTATCATCCGGTGTCGCATTGGCCGGGGCGATCGCATTGGCCGGCGTGGTCGCCACGGAAGTCGATTGGGGAGTTTCGGTGAAATTGCTAAACGTGGCGGTCAAAACCAAGCCAACAACAAGCCCGATAAAAATTCCAATCACTAAATGACGCGTTTTCATTGTAAGCCTACCTTATTTTTCCCTTGAAATTTCCTTAACTGCATTGATAGAATGCTGCTTTATAAAATAATTGAGACGAAGTTAATTTGCAAGAGTTTCATTCAGCCGGAAAATAGTTTCACGATCTATTACTCTGCAACTCGACTTTCAAGCTTTTGCGGTGCGCCGGAGATTTACGGCGAGATACGATATTGCCGCGAGGCCGAATACGCCGGAGAGTGTAAACATCACCTGCGAGATGAAAACAGCCGAAGAAAATTTCTCGAACAAAAAATCGGGTACGAGCAGCGGCAAAACCCGGCAAACGACGGCGAAGTTTCCATACCACAACGTGCGATTAACAAATTTTACGGAAGCGAGTTTTTTGTTGATAAATCCCGGAATCATGCGCGGCGCCATGCCTAAAATCAGCAGCGTAATAAATCCGAGCAGATAACAATGCCGGATCGCGTCCGTGCTGATAGCGCTCTCCCATTGCCACAACGTCGCCAAGCCGGTAAGCAACTCCAAACCGGCGCCGATGAGCAGCCAAATATAAGCCGCGTATAACAAACGTTCAAAGCGACCGAACTCACCGTAATCAGGTATGCCTTCGCGTGTGGGTTTCCGCTCCGGCCCGGGTTCGCCGATACGTTCGATGGTCCACGGCGCGCGACGACGCAGCAACACATCAATTTTCCAGACGAAAAAGAAAATGATAACAGCTTTACCACATTGTCCAATTGCCGAAATAAACCACGCTGTTTGTGGCATCGTGCCCAACAACGGCGGCAACGTGGGCAAAAGTTGCAATAAAAAAAAGCTCAAATAAATCAGCCCAACATTTCCGACCGGCCAATCCGCGGCGCGCAAACGCAAATACAGCGGAAACATTCGCGTGGAAAAAGCAAATGCCACCGGCAGCAAAACCAGCCCGCAAAAAAGATTGATCGCAAAATCATTCCACGCTTGATTCACCGTCGCGGCGCCGTTTACCGCCATCGCGACGAGCAGAATCAAATTTAATGTGGCATAAATCATCCAACCCGCCAACATCATCGCGAAATAAGGTTTCACCGCCTGCAACGCGGGCCGCGCTTTGACGGCTTGACGGCTCCGGCGCATTGAGTTGAGGATAAGAACAACGTAACTCGTGATCCCCGACCATTCCAACAAACCCGACATGGCGACGAGTATCGCACCGGTGTGCAAAACTATCGGTGCAGAAAGATAGGGCAGAAGGCTGTGAAAAACCGCGCGCATCACCAGCCCGGCGGTGAGCAAAACTTGAATACGAGGAAGCCACTGGGGAGAGGCGAGCGGAATACCCGCGAGGCGCGGAATGAAATGCAGGCTGATCCCGATAATGAACAACCCTGCCCAGCCGACGAGTTGCAAATGCCCGTGCAGTTGAATATAACTATAAAACCCCGGACCCAACGGCCGATCCAATCCGATCACCGCGGCGAGATGCGCCCCAATCGCGAAGCCGGCGAAGATGGCGATACCGAGCGCCGCCCAGATAAAACCGAGATGAAATTTAGCCTGTTGCTGTGAGTTCACTTTCAGAAAATTTTCTCATTCTCAGAGAATTCAAAATGCGACTCTTTTTTGTTCTTCAATACCGCCAGCTTGTGGTGTCCGCTCCCGCCGGCGCGCTTTTACGAATGCGCTGCAAAATTTTTGGCGCATGCATTTGATGATAGCGCAAGCGCGAGATTGCATTGGGCCGCTCGTGATCGCCGTTCCAGCAATGCTCGGCGCGGTCGCCGTAATCCACCTCACCGTCGTAATGCGGGTCTTGTGTCGCTTTCAAAATATCTTCAACGAGATAAACCGCGTTGTTGAGATAATAATTGTCCATGTCGCCGCAATAAATATGAATTTTGCCTTGCAGTTTTTTACCAAGCTTCGGCCAATCGCGTTTAATGATGTAACCGAGATCATAATTCTCGCGCCAGTATTCGGCAACGGAACGATCGATCTTGCCGGTTACTTTATCCCAAATCGGTTTCGGATAACCATCCGCGCCGGCAGGCGAATACACCGCCTGCCAAATATCCCACTGATCGCCCGAGCGTGAATTAGTCCCCAGCACCAGCTCGCGGCGATTGGTTTCTTCCAATGTCACGCTCACTTCGCCGAGATAATTGCGCTTGCCCGGTCGCGGCGTTTTTTTGAATTGGCCGTCGGCATGATAAGCGTTTTCATGCCGGTAGATATCGACGACCGTGTAGGCGCGAAAATCAATCGGATCGGGACACGCCGCCCAACAGCCGTTGTATTCATCGGGATAAAACACTTGCGCCGCGAGCGCCTCCCATCCGCCAGTTGAGCCGCCATAAAGAAATCGCGCCCAACCTTGCCCAATGCCGCGAAATTGTTTTTCAACATACGGAATCAACTCGTACGTAATTGCATCGCCGTACGGGCCGAGATTGGCGGAGTTCACCGCATACGAATCATCATAATACGGGTTGGCATGTTGAATCTCGATAATCACCATGCGCGGAAAATTCGGCGCCGTCCAATCTTTGTAGAGTTGATGCGCGTGCTCTTGCACGATTTTGTTATAGCCGTGAACATTGAAGCGCTTGCTATAATCCGGTTTGAGGTTCGGATCGGGCGGCGTCTCGCGAAAGCCGCCAAATGTCGCCGGAAAATGGCCGTGAAAAATGGCCAGCGGATAACGCGCTTCCGGATGCTCGTCAAAACCCTGCGGCAGCAGCACGCACGCGCCGAGATACATTGGCCTGCCCCAAAATTCCGTCAGCAGCTTACTTTGAATTTTGACATGCTTGATATATTTGGTATCTTTCGACGGCTCAATGGGCGGGATTTCCTGCTCGAGCACAATTTTAATGATCGCATTTTTGCGCGGATCAATCCACATTTTCTTCGGCGCGCTGTACAAATTGCCCGGCGCGCGATTCCACTGCTGGCCTTCGCCGCGATCCATCGGCAGTTTCACCGTGTGGCCGTTTTGCAAATGAAACGTTTCGTATTTGTGCAACAACGCCTGCACCCAATACCAACCCACCGGCACTTCCGCGAGGCTTTTGAGCGGATAGCCCAACATGCTTCGATCAATGCTCGCGGCCATGCCCGGTTTGAGGCCATCAACATTGACGCCGAAAAGCAACTGCGTCTCCTCATCGTCGGTGATCTGAAACCGCGGCTCCTGCGTGCTGTCCGC
>CAYZFF010000007.1:0-41725 GCA_964477305.1 uncultured Cytophagia bacterium | reverse complement strand
GAGGCGGAAACCGCGTTGCGCTTGATTCCGCCGTCGTCGCGTTATCATTATGCGGCGCAATATCTGCGCGGCATCGTGCAAACCAATCTCGATAATTTGCCGGCGGCGACGTTGCATTTTCAATATATCGCCGATGCCGGCGCCGGCATGAAAGAGCCGATTGTCGGCCTGGCGCTGGCCGATCCGACCAACACGCTGATTCACAACAATGCGTTGATGCGGCTCGGCTACATTTATTATCAGCGCGGCGAGTTTGAGCCGGCGATCCGCTATTTCCAGAAAGTGTCGCGCGGCGTGGAAAATTACGATCAGGCGCTTATCGGCCTGTCGTGGTCATATTTGAAAAAAGGCGATCTCGATAAAACCATCGCCACCACCAGCTCGGTGCTGGGCAATTACCTCTCGTCGAATTACCAATACGAAGCGATGGTGCTGACGGCGCATTGCCAGCGCTTGCTCAATCAGCCGGAAGATGCGCTCAAGGATTTTCGCTACGTGACGAATGCGCACGGCGTGCTGGATATGGCCGGCGACTACAACGCCGAGCGCGCGAAAATTATCGCGCAGCTCAGCGAAGTCAATCGCATGGAAAAAACGGCGCTGGAGCATCAAGACAAGCAGCTTTACGGCATCGTTTCGGAAGTGCGGCAAACGTTGTTCGGCATGATGCATAATTTGGGCTACCGCAGCAATACCGGCACGCTGATGATCGAGGAATTTTCCGAAGAACGGCAGGGCATTTACCGCCAGATTCAGCAGCTTGATCGCGTGGTGAAAGAAGCCAATGCGATGGGCCTGATCGATGTGGCGCGCGAGGCCATTGACCGGCGCAACCGGCTGGTGCAGGTTTTGGAAACCTATCAAGCCGACAAGTCGATTGAGAATGTAAATTATTTTATTGATTACCCGCTGGCGACCAAAGAAAGCGGCGCGGCGTATCGCCGGCAGGTGGTGTTGAATCTGTTCAAAGAGATGGCCGCCGAGCAGGAACGGCTGAAGGAAAATTTGGCAACGGCGAACCGGTTGGTGACGGCGCGCGGCGCGGGCAAGGTCGAGGTGGCGCTGGATTTGAAAGCAGTGCAGGAAGACTTTAAAAGCCTCAAATATCGCATGGATCGTTTTCAGACGTGGCTGTCCACTTACAACATCGACGAGGTGACGACGGGCGTCGATCAATGGGCGGATCTTTCCGGGTTCGGCATGAGTGATATTGCGTTTCAACAGATCAATCAGCGCGAGCAGCGCATCGACTTGTACTCGCAAAATCTGGCGTCGATCGACAACATTTTGCGCGACCGCAAAGGCACGCTGGAAGACATGTTGCGCAACTTCGACAAAGAAATGCGCTCCATCGAAGAAAGCTTGATTAACGAACAGGTGCGCCTCGATAAATTAGAGCACGAAACTTATTTTAAAACCTCTTATTTCGACAAATCGACTTCTGAAGCGGGCAGCGGCGCCGCGCCGAAATCGCCCACGGTTGAAGATATTTTGAAAGACCAGAATTTCTAATGCGACGACCTCACCACAACCTCATTTTTGCCGCCGTCGTCGCGCTGTTGTTCAGCGGATCGTCGCGCGGCCCTCTGCTGGCGCAAACCGAAACTCCCGGCGCCGACAAACCGCGGCTGGTTTCTCCCGCCGATAAAGTTCGCGCTGCGGCGCGCCAGGGCAAGGCCGGCCGCGACACTGTGCTGCGCGCCTACAGCATCACCGATTTGCTCGAGTATAAAGATTTCTATGAACGCGAACGTTTTCGCCTGGAACACGAGCGCGTGGCGCTGCGGGAAAAAGGCATTCGCGACATGGAAATGTTTTTGGCCAACCATCCGAAAAGCAAGATTCTCGATAAAGTCATCATTCGTCTCGCCGAGTTGCATTACGAAAAAGCGCTGGAGACGTATAATCGCGCGCAGGAAGGCTACAGCGCCAATCTCGAAGCCTACGCCAAGGGCCTGCTGACGGCGCCGCCGGCGGAACCGCAGGTGGATTTTGCGCGACCGCTTGAACTGTATCAGCGCATTATCGACAACTTCCCGCAGAGCAAACTGTTGGACGACGCGAGTTACAACCGGGCCTTTTTGCTGGAAGATTTGGCGCAGCGCGACAGCGCCGTGGTGTTGTATGAAAAATTCGTGCAGGATTTTCCCGGCAGCCGTTACGTGCCGGACGCGTTGTTTCGCGTCGCGGAATATTATTTCAATCCGCCGGTCAGCCAGATGGCGCGCGCGGTGGAAATTTACCAGCGCATTTTGCAATACAACGACAGCCCGAAGTATGATGAAGCGCTGTATCGCCTCGGCTGGTCGTATTATAAAATGAACGATTATGCGCAGGCGATTTCTTACTTCACCATGCTCGCCGATGACGTGAAGCGCTCGCAGCGTCTCGATCCGAAAAATAAAATTACCAACCCCAGCCTCGCGGAAGAGTCGATCGAGTATATCGGCATCGCTTTCCTCGATTACAAAGGCGCGACCGCCGCGGCCGAGTATTTGAACAACGTCGGCGGCCGGCAATACGGCATCGACATTCTGCGCAAGATCGGCGACGTGTACATGAATGTCAAAGAAGAGTATGATAAAGCCATTCATGCGTACCGGCTGCTGTTGAAGATGTATCCCTCGGCGCCGGAAGCGCCGATTGCCCGCGCCCGCATTGCGGAGTGTTTTCGCGCGTTGGATGAAGAACAACTGGCGTACGTGCAACGCGACAGCTTGTTTTTGGAATACCACGACGGCACGGCGTGGTGGGTGCAAAATACCGATGAAGAGTTGCGCGTGAAGACGCATCAATTGGTGGAGCGCGGCTTGCGCGAAAATATCAATCTGCTGCTGAAGCGCGCCGATGAGAATCAAGCCGCCAATCTTTATGCGCAGGCAGTGGTCGACAGCCGGAAATATTTGCGCACGTTTATGAAAGATTCGGCGGCCTCGCAAATCCACTGGAATATGGCGTTGACGCTCGACGCGAAATTGCATCAGCCGGATTCGGCCTTTGCCGAGTATATCAATTGCAGCAATTTGTATTGGAACAGCCGCTTCCGTAAAATGGCCGCCGAGAATGCGGTGGCGCTGGCGCAGGAAATGGCCGGCGCGGACACGACGCAACGGCCGGCGGTGCTGCCGTTGAACATCGTCGAGATGAAAGAAGTGATGCACGACACCACGGGCAAGAATCCGGCGCTGCGGCTGCGGCGGGCCTTGCAATTAGAGCGTCGCGCATTAACGCCGGGCCAAATGAAGTTAGTGGCCGCGATTGACAATTACATCAAGCTGTTTCCACACGAGCCGGAAACCGCCGAACGTTTGGCGCAGGCCGGCGCGTTGTATTACAACAACAACGATTTTGCCGAAGCCGTCAAGTATTTTCGGACGCAGCTCAAGCATTTTCCGGAAAGCCCGGCGGCGGCATACGCTGAATATTTATTGTTGGAAAGTTATTTCGGCAAAATCGATTACAAAAGCGCTGAGATTGTCGCCAAGCGCATTCGTTTGAATGGCGCGAATAAAGATTATGTCCGCAAAGCCGAGCTGCGTTTGGCGGAGTCGATTTTTCTGCAGGCCGAAGGCCTGGCCGACGGCGCCGAGCATGTGAAAGCCGCGGAAGAATATCGCCGGGTTTTTGATGAAGTGCCGCAAGCCGAGTTCGCCGATCTCGCGTTGCACAACTCCGGCTTGGAGTTTGACCAGGCGCGTGAATATAATCGCGCCGTGGAGACGTACACGATTCTCGTCGGCAGCTTTCCCCAATCGACGCATTATTTTCCGGCGTTGAATAACATGGCGTACAATTACGGCGCGCTGCACGATCATCGCAATGCGGCGCTCACCTTCGAGCGGCTTGCCGCTGAAGACCCCGATAGCACGAAGGGGGAAACCTATTTGTATAACGCCAGCGGTTTTTATGTGAAAGCGGAAGAGTGGCAGCGCGCGATCCGCGTCAACCGCGCGTTTGTGTCGCGGTTTCCGGCGTCGAAAGATGCGGCGGACATGTTTTATGAAATCGCCAATTTTCATTTGAAGCTCGACGATTTTGCCAACGCCAACCAGGTTTACGGCGAATATGCAGAAAAATTTCCCGAGTCGCCGCGCACCGTCGAAACCTTTTTTCGGCGCGGGGAATATTACGAGAAGAATAACGATCTCAATCAGGCGAAGCTCGAGTACGAGAAAGCGCTCGCCAAGAGCCGTACCTTTCGTGCGAGCAAGAAAGAGGCAAACGATTTTTTTGCCGCCGAGGCGCTTTTCCGGCTGACGGAAATTCAATACCGTGAATTTGCCGCGATGCAGTTCAAGCTGCCGGTGGCGCAGATGGAGCTTGACAAAGAACGCAAAAAGAACGCGCTGTTGGCGCTGGTCGATCAATATACCCGCGTCGCCGGTTATGGCACGTTGCGCTTGTATGAAGCGACGTATAAAATCGGCGCCGTGTATGAAGAGTTTGCGACGTCCTGGGCAAAACAGGAGATTCCGGAAGTAGAAGCCAACCGGCGCATCGTCGCCCGCAAGGAAGTCAATCAAACTGCCGCCGAACTTTATGAGCGTGCCCTGCTGTCGTACAAACATGCGACGCGGGCGTTGACGAAACTGACGGCGATGTACGCAAATCAAGCGGCGCAAGTTTACGCGACCACCGACACCACGATGTTCGACCCTGCCGGCCGGATCGCGCGCGAAGACACCACGCTGCGCGCCGCGCAACGCTGGATCGAACGCAGCAAATTGAAAATTTCCGAAGTGATTTATGCGACGGCCGAAATCAACCTCGCGTCGGTCGAGCAGCTTCTCGAAGCGCCGGTGCCGGAAAATATGGATCGCGTCACCGTGCTGGAATTTCGCAATCAATTGCTCGGCAAGCTGGTGAAACCGCTGGTGGGCGAGATTATCAAAGCGCATCAACGCAATTTAGTCGAAGCCGATTCGTTTGCGCTCAACAATCACTGGGTGGAACGCTCGCGGCAGAAAATTGTGACGACACAAAATCTTCTGGCGCGCGAGTACGCGGCCTTGAGCTGGCGCGCGCTGTCGCAATATAAACTGGATATGATCGATTACAAAATGGCAGTCAATACCGGCGAGGTGCGCGCGCTGGAATTGCGTGAGTCGGCGGCCAACCTGATTGACTTCGGGCGGGCGTTCGCCAAAGCCAGTGTGGAAGCTTATGGCGCGACGTTTGACCGCGCCGCCACAGTCGATTTCAATTCGGAAGATTTGGATAAAACGCAAGACGCAGTATTCGGTTTCGCCTATCGTTTTGCGGCGCATTTGGACTCCTTGGCAAAGGTGGCGAAAAATGAACGCCAGGTTTATGAAAATTTGGTGAAGCAGCCGCCGGCCAACGGCAACGCCATCGCGGGCGGAGCCAACCGCAAAGGCGAGGATTTGCAGGACGCCGTGATGGCGTTTGAAGATAATTATTACTCGCTCGCGGCCGGCATGACCGAAGTTTTGCAACTGGGTTTTGGATTAACCCAAAAGCACAAGCTCGAAAACGCGTGGTCGGAAAAAATCATTTTGCTGTTGGTGAAAAACGAGCCGGAAAAATACGCCGGTTTGCTCGGACTGCAAGTCACGCAGCTCAATGTGCCAACCGACGAAACCTGGCAGGCGCGCGCCACCCATCAAGCCGGCTGGACGGACTTGCAGATTAACCCGGCCAGTTGGCAGCCGGCGCAGCAAGTGGGCAAAGGCCAAAGTTTTAGCGGCTACGGCGCAAATCGTTTGTGGTTGATGGTCAGTGATTCCGTGGCGCTGCCGCGTTTGGCCGGAATCGATTCACTGTTGGCGGATTCGACGCAGGCGCCGCCGGCCAAACCGAGCCGCATGGTGTACTTTCATAAAAATTTTACGGTTGCCGGTTTGCCGGTTTCCGGGCAAATTCAACTGCTGGCGGATGACTCGTTTAATCTGTTTATCAACGGCGAATATGTCGCCGAATTTATCAACCCGGCGCCGGCAAAACCGGCCGTGCAGATTAAAGACGTATCGAGTTATTTGCGCGCCGGTGATAACGCGATTGCCATCGAAGTGCGGGACACCGATAACAGCGGCGGCGTGCTGGAAGCGGTGATTTTTGCCAAATCGCTGCCGGGCTGGGAGCAACGCGAAGCCGAATTGCGCGCGCGCAAGGAACGGCGGGAAGAGTTGAGAATTTTTGAGCGCGGCGTGTTGCCGAATATTTATTGACCCTTCGGCTTCGCTCAAAGTGACACTCTAAATTTTCTTTGTCAGGGTGAGCGAAGTCGAACCATGTGACGGGAACGATTATGAAAATGAAGACAATGATTTTAGCGGTCATGGTTTGTCTGCCTGGCGTGGGCTTGGCTCAGACGCCGCCACCGCCAGCGCCACCGGCGAAACCCGATACGGTGCTGGCACCGCAAAGCCCTGCGCCGGCCCCGTCGGATACGGCAAAAGCCCCGACCGAAATGGAATTGGAAAGTATTTCCATAGAAGCGATCATCGAAAAACCGAATGTCGATATTATTCCCAAGCGTATGGAACCGGAGTTGGAAGAAGTGGAATTTGTCGAGCGCAGCTTCGAGCGGGAATTGAAAGAAGTGCCGAAAGACATGCTATTGCTCGAAGACGATCTGGATCGCGTCGCGAAGCTGGAAGGCATTAAAAAGATGCTGGAAAAGAAAAAACAGAAATCGAATAAATAATGTTGGGGCTGTGTGTGTAAGCGGGCATTACCTCAAGTTTTAATTGTAACAACTAAATTTTTCTTGGAGATTTTTTCATGGAAGCTTTTTGGCAGGAATTTTTAAATTCTTTTCGTTGGGATGATGATGGCTGCACATTTATGTATGCCATCTTGTTGGTCGGCGCCTATGCGTTGTCGATTATTGTGGAACGCGTCCACTTCCTTATGGTGCGCTCGAATATCAACGCGCACCGGTTCATGGCGGAGATTCAGAAATTGGTGCGGGCGGGCGAAGTCAAGCAAGCGCTGGCGCTCTGCGATGCGGCGCCGCATAAGGCATTGCCGAAAGTGGTCGGCGCCAGTCTGCGTAAAGTGGCGGAGAACTCCCAAGTCGATTTCCGCGCGATTCAGAACAGCGTTGACGAATGCACGCTGGAAGTCATTCCCAGTTTGCAGAAGCGCACCAGCTCGCTGGCGATGTTAGCCAATGTGGCGACGCTGCTCGGCCTGATGGGCACGGTCTACGGTTTTATTTTATCGTTCAAAGCCGTATCCGCGGCGGGCATCGATGCCGCAGAGAAAGCGCGCATGTTGTCGGCGGGAATTAGCGCTTCCATGACCGCCACTTTGTTGGGTTTGGTGGTGGCGATTCCTTCGATTATGTTTTACACCTTTTTATATAATAAAACGGCGCGCATCATCGACGAAATCGATGAGCACACGGTGAAGCTGATTAACCTCCTCACGGGAAATCGATAAATCATGGCGTTTAGACCTTCTTTACGCCGGCATCATAAGGAAGTCAGCACGGAGCTTAACCTCAACCCCATGCTGGACATGATGACGGTGTTGATCCCGCTGTTGCTGGCGAACGCGCAATTTGCGCAGATCGGCGAGATTGAGTTGAATCTGCCGCCCGCAACAAGCGGTGTGGCCGCCGGCGCCGCGGCGTTGCCGAAAGAAACGCAACGCACCCTGGATTTGGTCATTTCGATCACGGATCAGGGCATTTATATTTCGAGCGCCTTGGCGGCGGAAAAGCTGCCGAACCGCAAGCCGACGATTGCCGTGCGCGCCGATGGCGAGTATGACTATCAAACGCTTTCCCAGCAGCTTTATGAAATCAAGAAAAAAGCCGGAAACAATTTTGCGGATCCTGAATCCATCGTGATTCAAGCGGAGCCTAAAATCCGCTACCAAACGCTGGTGAGCGTGATGGATGCGGCGCGCAGCATTCGTTTGGACGAGAAAATCGTTACCCTTTTTCCCAACGTGGCCTTGAGCGCGGGAGTAATCTAATGCTGCGGCGCGAGCCGCCCGAACCAGTTACCCATGACGAGTTATTTTTGAGCGCTTATGGCTTTTATACCCTCTAAAATCAAAAAGCATCAAACCGAGTTGCCGGAAGCGCGGTTGACTTTGACTTCGATGCTGGATACGTTTACGGTTTTGTTGATTTTTTTGCTGCAAATGTATTCGACCGAAGGCCAGTTGATTTCGCCTTCCAAATATCTCTCGCTGCCCAAATCCAACGTCGAGAAGCCGGCGGAAGTCGGGCTTGACCTGGTGGTTTCCAAAAACATTATTTTGGTTAACCATGAAAAAGTGGTGGCGATGGAAGATGTTTTTGCCAATCGGCCGGAAGTCGTCGAGCAGGGAATTATTAAACCGCTGAAAGAACGGCTGTTGTATTTCAGTTCGCAAGCCAAGAAAATGGAAGTCGATTACGGGGTTAAATTTTCCGGCAAAGTGGTGATTCAAGGTGATGAAGACTTGCCGTATGTGGAGTTGGTCAAGGTGATGCGCACCTGCGGCCTCTCCGATTATCCCAATATGCGGCTGGTGGTTTACCGGCAGCATAATTGACGGCAGGCTTGGTGACGAACGAAACGCTTCGCCGCCCCGGTCGAGTTGGCTAAATTTACAGTGCATAATCATGCTCATGGAAAAAGAGAAAACCGTGATCGCTTCCGCCGCCCCCGAGGCAGCAAACCTCTGGGTGACTTTTCCCAAAGAATTCGAAAAGTCGCTCATGGATGTTTTGGACAAACGCTTCAGCATTATTTTGGTGTTGACGATTTTGTTCGACGTGCTCAGCATCGCTTATTTCGTGTCGACGGCGTCGACCCAAATGAGCGAAAAAGGCGCGGATCATTTTCGTAAAATCGCGGCAGAGCTGGATCGGCAGCAGGCCGAGTTGGAACGCGAGGCAAAATTTGTTGACGCCTCTCTGCAAGAACTGCCGCCCACACATGCCACAAGCAACTCTATTTCGGGGCGGGTCTCGGGATCGACTGGACGGCGGACCGCTGGTTCGAGTGGTGCGCCCGGCGGCGCGCGTCAAGGTGGTGACGGTGAGGTCAGTTCTGAGCCGGGTTCGGGTTCTTCCGGCGGTCGCAGCCGTGAACATATCAGTCACGCGGCCAGCCGCGCCGGCATTCTCGGGCTATTGACGGGAACGGGCAGCGAAGCTACCGGTCGAGCCGTGGATGATGTGCTCGGGCAAAACACGGCGCAAATGTCGAACCTCGATGAAGCCCTGGCCAATGCCGGCACGTTGCGGCGCGGTTCCGCGGCAGCGGTGCGCAGCAGCGAAATCGGCAGTGGTAGCGGCGGCGATGGCCGGCCGGTGCGCGGCAGCCGCTCCACCAACGCCGGCGGCATCGACGCCATGGTGCAAGGCCTCGACCGCGGCAAATCGCAGGACGTGCAACGTTCCGGCGGCCTGGAGGTCGGCCTAGCCGAGCCGCTGATTGAAGAACCCTCCGAAGACGGCAAAGCCACCGGCTCTCGCGATCGTGATGCCGTCGCGGCGGTGGTGACGCGGCATAATTCCGCCATTCAGTTTTGCTATCAAAAAGAAGTGCGGCGCAATCCCAATCTCAAAGGCAAGCTCGTGGTGCGGTTTGTCATTACGCCGCAGGGCAATATTGCCAGTGTCAACGTGATTGCTTCGACGTTGAATAATCCCGCCGTGGAAAGCTGCATCGTCGAGCGCATCATGCGCTGGGATGATTTTGGCGCCATCGATCCCGCCAAAGGCAACACCACATTTCGCCAGGTGTATACGTTTGGGTATTAGTTTGAATTTTTAATTACACAACGTAAACACCCTTCAAAGCTGACTCAATTATAGTGAGCAGTTTTTTATCCAATTATTTTAATCAAGTATTTCATGCAATCCGGCGAACAAAAAACTCGCCTTCTTCTTGTTGAAGATGAGAGAAAGCTTGCGCGTTCGTTGGAACGGCAATTGACACGCCTCGGATACGAGGTGGAGCTGGCTTTTGATGGGGTGGAAGGGCGCGACAAAGCGCAAACCAGCGAATCGGCATTGATTATTTTAGATCTCAATTTGCCGAAAAAATCGGGATTTGAAATATTGGAAGAACTACGCTCGCGATCTTATCCCACGCCGGTCTTGATTCTGTCCGCGCGTGACAAAGTTGAAGACCGGATCAAAGGATTACAAATTGGGGCAGACGACTATCTCGTGAAGCCGTTTGATTTCGGCGAGTTAAGTGCGAGGATTGAAGCGATTTTACGCCGCGGCGGCGTCAAACAGATGTCGATTCTCCGGGCCGGCGACCTCACGATGGATGTGCTCAAACGCACGGTGAAGCGTAGCGATCGGGAGGTTACACTAACGCCGAGAGAATTTTCGCTTCTGGAATATTTTCTTCGAAATAAAAACCAGCTCTTGACGCGAAAACGTATTGCCGAACAAGTGTGGGGATACACTTTTGACACCGGCACCAACATTGTTGATGTCTATGTCAGGTATCTGCGCAAATCCATTGATGAAGGATTTGCTACAAAACTGATTCATACCGTTTATGCGCAGGGATTCATATTGAAAGACGAACTTTAGCCGTTATGCTCTCTTCATTTCGGCTTAAAATCGTCTTGTGGCACAGTCTGCTTGTGCTCATCACACTTCTGCTCTTTCGCATCGTGAGTGTAGAAGTAATTCGAAGTTCGTTGTATGAGGATTTTGATAGTTCTCTTCGCGCCGAGGCCGAGTGGATTCGCGGCGTTCTGGAAGCTTATAAACTACGCCGTCTGCCCGATGAGGATATTCAATCGGATATTAATGCGCGCAGCAGCTTAAGTCCACGCAAAGAATTTATTGAAATTTATCAGGCAAATGGCGCTGAATATTTTTGCTCGCCGAACCTTGGGTCCGATCGCTTGATCGGGCTTGTTCAAGACGCTTTTGCCGAGCCGGTTACGGTTAAAGAATTTCGCCGCCGTCCCCTTCGTCTGTTTGGCTTGAAAGATGCTTCCCATATAATTTATGTCGGTTATCCGCTGACCGATATTGAAGCCGCGATCAATGAAATTCTCTATTCTTCTCTTCTCCTAATTCCTATAACGCTCATCTTTGTCATTATGAGCGGCCTCTTTTTAGTCGTGCGTTTTGTCAAGCCGATCCGGGAGTTAAATCTTTATGCTGAGCAATTGATGCATCAACCCCTTGATCAGGAATTGCCCAAAGTCACGGTGCGGAACAAGGATGAGATTGGCGAACTGATCCATCGCATCAACGAGGTGATTGAAAAGATGCGCAACAGCATGCGGCAAGTCTTGAGTTTTTCTTCCCTGGCTTCGCATGAGCTGCGAACCCCACTTGCCATCGTGCGCAATCAAGTGGAAGAAGCCTTGCACTCGGAGATGCCTGCCGAAGCCCAAAGGGAAAACTTAGCTTCGATCTACGATGAAATTTTGCGCATGAAGCGCATCGTTGATGATTTGCTCAGTCTCGGCACCATGCAAGCCGGCACGTTCAAGATTCGATTGGAACGTGTGGCTATGCAAACCATGCTTGATGAATTTCATGAAGAGGCCGGCCTGCTTTCGCGCGAAAAAAATATAACCGTTCTGCTGGAGCCGTGCGCCCAAATTTTTATCCAGGCGGATGTGATGCGAATTCGCCAGGTTCTTTTTAACCTTTTGGACAATGCCCTGAAGCATACGCCCGAAAATGGCTGCATTCGCCTCAAATGTGATTTGCAGGATGGCCAGGTTATGTTGCACTTTGCTGACACCGGCTCGGGCATTCCTCCGCAAGCTTTACAGAGAATTTTCGATCCCTTTTATCGGCGCACACTGGATGGCTTCAGCTCGCATGGTGCCGGCCTGGGCCTCGCGCTCGTCAAGTGGATCGTTGAGGCGCATCACGGTTCGATAATCGTTAGCAGCGAAATCGGCAAAGGCACGATCTTCACTATCACCTTGCCGATCGACCTGAGTGCGATGCCGGTTAATTAATTGCCGTTTTATTTGAGGGGCTAACGCAAAGTCGCCGCTCCCCAATTTATGCAAAGACGGAGTCACCCCTCCGCGTTTTCCCGCTTATTTTTCCCGCCCACTTATTAGAAATTTCTAAGAGTTATTGGAGTTTTTTAATTTGAAAATCAGGTGATGGAATTTGTATATTCATTTAACGATTGGATTAAATCTATATACCCGAGTTCTGTTGACAATATGGATACGGCGTAAGCTTGAACGGCGCTTCCTCTCACCGCTACCATAGCGAAATCCGGCATCCGCCAAAGCGCCAGAAGGAGCTCGTCTCGCTGCTCCAGCTTTGAGTGGGTGACTGCACAAGGGCAGCGGCTCAACCTCGGTCGCTGCCCTCCGAATGAGTTGAATGGCGTTCCCGGAATGCTCCCTCACAGCCCAGGATCCTCCATCATCAAGGAAGGTGATGGAGGATATCCCTTCGGCCTCGCACTATCTGCTTATCGCAAAGCCGATGATTGGTTGTGGGTGACCATCTTCCGGTGTCGTATTAACCTCAGCCGTAGAACTGATATAGGACGATAAGCATTTTGTCGTGAAAGGATATGAAAAGTGAAAAGATATGTCATGCGTGGCGTTTCCGATAATGCCGCTCCTCAGAATGGTGGCTCTCTGTCTGCTGCAATTAGTTACCCTCGTGATAATAAACCCCGTATCATCAATAGCGCGAAAGTGATGAGTGTCATTGGCGCCTTGCTTTTAATTTTGGGCAGCTTGCTGCTATTGTTGTTTGTTGCCTGGATGGGAAAGTAGATATTCAAACATTTTTTGAAGTTGAGGTCCGAATGCTTTCCAATCCAAACACTCAGGTTTGGTAATCCTACGCAATTAGTATTGTCTTACCGTCAGAGTTGAAAATGAGTAGCCGATTTTTTCTTCACAAAATTTCTTTTACCCTTTCATTTTTGCGAGACTACCTGCCGTCTGGTTGGGGCGGTCGCGCTCACGACGAAGCCATTTGGCCGGTTGTTAGAAAAAAAGTCATTACGGTAATTTTGTTTTTTCTTTTGTCTTTCTTCTTGTTGTTGGTCGTCTGGTTAAATGATTAAATCGGCTTCGGTGTTCAAGTATTCGGCACCCTTGGCGCATAAAATTTTCAAGGCATAATCATCGAATGTATTAACAGCCGGGTACCAGGCGATCTTATAAGCGTTATTATCTTTTTTTGAGTCTTGAATAACCCTGCTGTGGAAAGCTGCATCGTCGAGCGCATCATGCGCTGGGACGATTTCGGCGCCATCGATCCCGCCAAAGGCAACACCACATTTCGCCAGGTGTATACGTTTGGGTATTGATTAACCGCACGGCCTTTGATCTGATTCTCAGCCGAACTTTTTTCTTAGGTGCGGCTTTTTTATTTTGGCTTGTGTTTGGCCGGAAACTTTCTTATTTTTTCTGTATCTTCAATAGGGAGATTTTGTCATGTCGGCATCAGCATTAGAGCAAAGCCCTTACATCACGGCTGAAGAGTATCTCGCCCGCGAGCGCGCTGCGGAATACAAGAGCGAGTACTACGACGGCGAGATTTTCGCCATGGCCGGCGCGAGCGAGCCGCATAATCTTATTGCATATAATATTAGCGGCGAATTTTACACGCAACTCAAACAGCGCCCCTGCAAGGCCTATTCCAGTGACATGCGTTTAAAGCTCAGCCCCTCCGGCCTTTATACTTACCCCGACGTTGTGGTGGTTTGTGGCGAGGCGCAGTTTGAAGATGATGAATTCGATACGCTGCTCAATCCGACGCTCATTGTCGAAGTTCTGTCCCCATCCACGGAAGGCCGCGACCGCGGCGCGAAATTTGAACATTATAGCAAGCTTGATTCGCTGCAGGAGTATTTGCTGGTCGCGCAGAACCGGCCGCGCGTCGAGCTTTTCACCAAAGAAGGCAAAGGCCGCTGGCTTCTTGCTACATTTGATCATCTTGAAGACATTGTCAATCTTGCCTCAATTGATTGCAAGTTGGTGCTAAAAGAAATCTATGCCAAAGTTGATTTTGCTGCCGCCGAAGCACGACCATAACGAAAACCGGCAGTAAACTCGCGTTAAAAAAGCGCATTAAAAATTCCACTTGCCTTTTTGTCGGGAAATGCCGATTTTATGAATAACACAGGCAAGTCGGCTACAACGATCTAAAATTTGGAAATAGCGACACGGCCGCATCTCAGAGCAACAAACTGGGATCGGCATTTTTTTTATCTGGCGCTCAGAATGATGCGATAAAAATAAATCAAGGAAGAAATATATGGAAGCACTGGGAACCTGGAAGCGTAGCCACAATTGTGGCGCGTTACGCCAAGAAAATGGCGGCAATGAAGTGATCTTGATGGGTTGGGTCGATAGCTGGCGCGATCACGGCGGCGTTTTTTTTGTCGATTTGCGCGATCGGTACGGCAAAACGCAAATCGTCTTCAATCCCGAATTGGGCGAGGTTTATCAAAAAGCCAAAGATTTGCGCAATGAGTTTGTCATTGCCGTGCGCGGCACGGTGATGCTGCGTCCGGCCGGCATGATGAATAAAAATATTCCGACCGGTGAAGTTGAAGTCTCGGCGCGCGCGCTGAAAATTTTGAACCCGGCGAAAATGACGCCGTTCGAGATCAGCGCTCACGTCGAAGCCGCGGAAGATTTGCGCTTGAAATATCGCTACCTCGATTTGCGCCGATCCGATATGCAGCGCAATTTGCTCATTCGCCACCAATTGTATAAAACCACACGCAGCTATTTGGACCGCCACGGTTTTGTCGATATTGAAACGCCGATTCTCATGCGCAGCACGCCGGAAGGCGCGCGCGATTATCTGGTGCCAAGCCGCGTGCACAAAGGCAGTTTTTATGCGCTGCCGCAAAGCCCGCAAATGTACAAGCAGATTCTTATGGTGGCGGGGATGGATCGTTATTTTCAAATCGTGCGCTGTTTTCGCGACGAGGATTTGCGCGCCGACCGCCAGCCGGAATTCACGCAAATTGATATCGAAATGTCGTTCGTCGATCAGGAAGACGTCATGGCGCTGGTCGAGGGTTTGGCCGCGGAAATGATGCGCGATATTCTTGGCCGCCAGATTACGCTGCCGCTCACGCGCCTCACTTATGCCGAAGCCATGTCGCGTTTTGGCAGCGACAAGCCGGACTTGCGTTTTGGTTTGGAAATGCGAGACGTGACGACGCTTGCGGGTCAAAGCGAATTTAAAGTTTTTGTCGAAACGGCTGCCGGCGGCAAAACCGTGCAGGCATTGGCGCTGCCCGGTGGCGCGAAATATTCGCGCAAGCAGGTTGATGATCTCGCGCAATACGCCACACAAATGGGCGCGAAAGGTTTGGTTGCCCTCAAAGTGACGGACAGCGGCTGGGACGGCAGCGCGGCTAAATTTTTTGCCGGCGGCGTTATTGCGAAAATCAACGCGGCGACCGGCGCCAAAGCCGGCGATATGATTTTCTTTGTGGCCGACGCCGAAGAGAAAGCGCAAAAGATTCTCGGCGCGCTGCGTTTGCGGTTGGCGCAGGAAGAGAAATTGATTCCGGAAAACTCGTTTCATTTTTCGTGGATCGTCGACTTCCCGCTGCTGGAATTTGACGAAGAAGAAAAACGCTGGATGGCGCGGCATCATCCCTTTACGGCGCCGAACGATGCCGATATTCCGCTAATGGACAGCGCGCCGGAAAAAGTGCGCGCCAAAGCGTATGATCTGGTGCTCAATGGCACTGAAATCGCCGGCGGCAGCGTTCGCATTCATCAACGGGATTTGCAAAGAAAAATGTTTGCCCTGCTCAATTTGGGCGATGCCGAGGTCGAAAATAAATTCGGCTTTTTGCTCGAAGCGTTTGAGTATGGCGCCCCGCCGCACGGCGGCATTGCTTTCGGTTTCGACCGGCTGGTGATGTTGTTCGCGGGCCGCAAGAGCATCCGTGACGTGATCGCATTCCCCAAAACCAACGCCGCCACCTCGCTGATGGATCGCGCGCCGTCACCTGTTGATGAAAGGCAATTGCGCGAATTAGGCATTAAATTGGCGTAAATTTTGATTGACTGCGTCATATAAATTGTTTATATTTAATGCTGCCTTTGTAAAAAAGCAAGCGTTCGGTAATACGGTCGAGCCTGTAGCTCAGCTGGTAGAGCAGCGGACTTTTAATCCGTTGGCCGAGAGTTCGATTCTCTCCAGGCTCACAAGGCAATAAAAAAGCTAAAAGAAAAAACCGATAAAGTGAAAGCGCTTTTTCATTTTATTTGTTTTTCTTTTTTGTTTTGCGCCTATAGCTCAACTGGCAGAGCAGGTGACTCTTAATCACAAGGTTCCAGGTTCGATTCCTGGTAGGCGCACCAAGGCAAAAAAAGATAAAAGGATAGAAAGCGAAAATGAACGGCTCGACTTTTCTTTTATCTTTTTTTTATTCCGGGCCCTTAGCTCAGTTGGTTAGAGCCGCGGACTCATAATCCGCTGGTCGTAGGTTCGAGCCCTACAGGGCCCACCGAAATTATAAAAGTTCAAAAGTAAACAAAACGTTTTCACGCTAAACCCAAGTCTTGGTGTTGATTTGGGTTTTTTGTTTTTATAAAGTAAACGATTGGCCGTATAAGATGTTGGCTATATTCTTAAAATTGTGAAACAATAGTTTCCGGTTCGATATATCCCGGAAAGGTTGGATGAGATAATCTGCAAAAGCCCCGCACCGCAGGTAAATATTACTTTTGGGATTGTTCTAAATCAAGCCAATTACTATTAATTCTTGGAGAAAAGTCACCATGTCTCTCAGCATACCTCACGGCGGCAAGTTGGTCGATCGCATTCTGCAGGGCGAAGAGCGCGAAGCGGCGTTGCACCGCGCCCGTGATGCAAAAAAAATTCCGCTTACCGACGTCGGCGTTGCCGATCTCGAAATGATCGCCAATGGCGCTATGAGCCCACTCACCGGTTTCATCGGAAAAGCCGATTATGAAAGTGTCGTCCAGCAGATGCGACTGGCTAACGGCCTCGTGTGGTCGTTGCCAATTACGCTGCCGGTTTCCCGGGAAGTTGCAGCGGCTATTCGTTTGGATGAAGAAGTTGCTTTGGTTGAAAATGGCAATAGCGGCGTAATTCTTGGCACCATGAAAGTGGCTGAGAAATTTGAATATGACAAAACGCGTGAAGCGTTGGAAGTTTATCGCACGGCCGATGCGGCGCATCCCGGCGTGGCGCGGGTTATGAATCAGGGCGACGTTTGTTTGGCCGGTGAAGTGTGGATGATCAATCGCCATCCGGAATCCACGTTTATCGAGTATCGCCGCGATCCGGCGACGACCCGCAAAGTTTTTGCCGAGCGCGGCTGGAATTCCGTGGTTGGTTTTCAAACGCGCAATCCGGTGCATCGCGCGCATGAATATATTCAAAAATGCGCGATGGAAATCGTCGACGGTTTATTACTGCACCCGCTGGTGGGCGAAACCAAAAAAGATGATATTCCCGCGGATTTGCGCATGGAAAGTTATCATGCGCTGCTGCAAAATTATTATCCGGCCAATCGCGTGCTGCTCAGCGTGTTTCCGGCGGCGATGCGCTATGCCGGCCCGCGTGAAGCGATTTTTCATGCGATGTGCCGCAAAAATTATGGCTGCACGCATTTTATCGTGGGCCGCGATCACGCCGGCGTCGGCAAATATTACGGCACTTATGATGCGCAGAAAATTTTTGCGCAATTCACGCCGGAAGAACTTGGCATCACCACGTTGAATTTCGAGAATTCATTTTTCTGCAGAAAATGCGGCGCGGTGGCGACGAGCAAAACTTGCCCCCACGACAGCGCCTCGCAGGTCTCGCTTTCCGGCACGCAAGTGCGGGAAATGCTCGGCCGCGGTGAAGCACCGCCGCCGGAGTTCAGTCGCGCCGAAGTGGTGGAGGTTTTAATTAAGGGTCTGCGCAACGCTTAAATCGGCGTCAGATGAAACGCGTAACGGCCTCGGTTTGAAAGGTTAAATGATCATTTTAGAGCGTTGCCCGTTACACGAAAAACAAAATAACTTCTAAATCGGATTATTTCATGACGGATTCATTGCGAGGCTGTACGATTTGGTTTACCGGCTTATCGGGCGCCGGCAAATCGACCATTACGGAGCAATTAGTGCCGCTGCTGCGGGCGCGTGGCAGCAAAGTGGAAGTGTTGGATGGTGATGTGGTGCGAACCAATTTGAGTAAAGGCCTCGGCTTTTCTAAAGAAGATCGCGATACCAATATCCGGCGTATCGGTTTTGTCTGTGATTTGCTGACCCGCAACGGCGTCATTGCCGTTGCCGCGGCAATTTCGCCATACAAAAACATTCGTGCAGAATGCCGCGCGATGATCAAGGATTTTGTGGAAGTGTATGTCAAGGTTTCGCTGGAAACTTGCATTAAGCGCGACGTGAAAGGTTTGTACAAAAAGGCGCTGGCCGGGGAGATTAAAGAATTCACCGGCGTCAGCGATCCCTACGAGCCGCCGGATAACCCGGAAGTGATTTGCGAAACGGAAAATGAAACGCCGTTGGAGAGCGCGCAGAAGATCGTGCGCAAGCTGGAAACTTTAGGGTATTTACGGCACTCCGCTTAAACTTTAGCGGCTTCCAGCATTTCGATAATATTTGCAATGATGCATTACTGTGGTTTAAAAAGCGCTGAGCTGACTATGTGGCTTGGCGCTTTTTATTTAAAATTATCGCCATACGCTTTTTGTGACCTAAATTTTACAAAGACTGGACAGAAGGATGACACTGCAAATCAATAAATATTTGTATATTTACGATGTGCCAATTTGAAAAATTAGCGGCGGCTTAAATTTAGGCTCGAATATACATAAGGAGAAAGTTATGAAGTCATTGGTGAAATCTATTATTCTGGCAGTGACAGCGCTGATAACAGCGAATAGCAGCATTGCCCAGGTTACGATGCAAAAGACCGCGGCGGATCTTTTCAAATCACTCAAGGTTGGACAATGGGTGGAAATGGAAGGCACGATTCAAGCGGATTTTTCTTATACCGCCAAAAAGGTCAAATTATTGACCGGCGATTTTCAGGATGATGACTGGGAAGTCAAAGGCGTCGTGAAAGCGATCAACCCGGCCAAAAAACAATTCACCGTGTTTCGTCTTTCCGTTATCGTGACGGCGGAGAGTGAATATGAAAGTCCGGATGGCAAACTTAATGGTTTTGATGATCTGAAAACCGGCATGCTTGTTGAATGTGAAGGCACTTATTTGAAAGACGGGACGTTTTCCGCCGAGGAAGTTCAGCAAGAAACCGATTTCAAGCCGAATGAACTGAACGAGATGCGCGCTGTCGGCAAAATCGAGAAACTTGATCCGGTGAAACATACCGTTACCACAATGGGTCTGACCTACAAAATCGTCGATGCGACCAAGGTATTATCCGCGGTGAAATAGTCTTAAGCCGTTCGTTTTTGATCCTATCGCAACCTGGTGTGGCGGCGTTTGTGGAAAAGTCATTTACAACTGAGTCTTTGCAACTATGGCCTTGATAACTATCTTTGAGCTTCGACCGCAGTCTCCGGCGTACCGGCGACTGCAATTGACACGCCGTTTAATTGGGGCGATCGCGATGATCGTGGTTGCCTCGCCGTTTGGCGTTGTTCGCGCCGGTGATGACGATCGCGCAAAATCCCGCAGCTTTTTTTATCAAGCTTACAGCGATGCCGAAATTCAGGCGGCGGTGCAGAGGCCGCTAGGGTTGGAAGATTGCATTCGTATCGCGTTGGCGAAAAATATCTCGCTTCGTATTGCCCACGGCGATCTTGACCGCGCGGATGCAGCGCACGCCGGCAGCTACGGCAGATTTTTGCCGGTGTTCAGCGTGGATGGCGTTCGCTCAAACAACCTCACTGGCGAGCGCCGCACAACGGCGATCACGCTCGTGACTGATCCTCAAGATTCTACCGAAACCAATGAGCTCGAAACTGTGGGCTTTGTGGATCGCGTGCAATTTGACAACAATGCGGCGATAATCGGCCAAGCGCAGCTTTTTCTGCCGACGGGTGGCACGCTGCAATTCAGCAAGGATTTTGCACACAGTGCGCAGATTCCACTGTTCCAGGATCCCATCAGCCCGGCGGATGATCCGCTCGATCGTGAATTTACGCCAACCACCAAAGATCGTGATCTTTCTTATGAGATTAGTCTCTCCCAACCGCTGCTGCGTGAGGCTGGCCCGACCGTGGCGCGGAGCGCCTTTCTCGCCACGCGGTATGACCAACAGATTCAGGAAAGAAATTTGTTGAGTCAAAAATTGCAAACGGTGTTTGCCGTTAAGCGTGCGTATTATACGGCCCTGTTGCAGCGCGAGTTGATTAACGTGAATTTAACCGCTTTGGTAAAGGACTCGGCGTTGGTCGAAGCTTCGAAAGCTTTGATCGTCGCGCGACTGGCTACCCGGCGCGACGTGTTGAGCGCGGAAATTCGCTTTGCCGATGATCGCGCCTCGTTGCTCGCGAGCCGCAGTGATTATCAATTTGCTCTCGACCGGCTTAAATATGAACTGGGCCTGCCGATTGATATGGCGGTGGATTTGGATTCCACCGGTTTGAGCTATACGCCGATGACGCTGGATGAAAAAATGCTGGTGCAGCAGGCGCTCGAAAATAGTCCGGAGGTTCTTGTGGCGGATCTTTCCATTCGCAAAAGCCGTTTGCAGCGCCAGATCGCGAAAAACGATTTGTGGCCGCAACTGGATCTGGTGGCTTCCTACTCCTCGGAGCGGTCTAAAAATGCGATCTCAAATTTAGATCGCAGCCGTACCGGCGGATGGCGGGCCAGTTTGAATTTGAGCTATGAATTTTTGAGCCAGGAAGCGCGGGCTAGTGCAGAAGAAGCGGAGATCTCCGTCAGACAACAGGAAGATCGCTTGCTCGACGTGCAGCGGCAAGTTATGATCGATGTACGCGATATCGTGCGTGGCGTTTACAGCGCGACGGCCGAATTGGATGCAATTAAAGCTGGCATTAGAGTGGCCGAAGATAAATTGGAGTTTTCGACCACCATGTTCAATCTTGGTCGCGCTTCGAATTTCGACATCACCGAGTCGCAGGAGTTTTTGTTAAAGGCGAAGAATCAATATTTGCGCAAACTCGTAGACTATCATTCGCAGTTGGCGCAACTCGAGAGTTTGATTGGCCGACCGATTACGCAGTAGAACATTAGATTAAATGTGAATTCAGCGCAGGTGAATTTTATGAAAGCCTCCCAGGGTAGCATAAAAAATTTTCTTTTGAATCCGAACCGGCGTAAAACCTTGATCGGGATCGCGCTGGGCGTGGTGTTGTTGATTTTTTTGAGCAGTTCGTTTTTGGTCTCGGAGACGGATGATACCGCGATTCCCTCGGCGCCGGTTAAAAAAGGCCACGTGATGATCAAAGTCAGTGAGACCGGCGAGTTGCGGGCGGAAGATCAAGTGGTGATCAGTGCAGTGACCGATAAGCAAATTCTTTGGCTGGTGCCGGAGGGTACGTGGGTCGAAGAAGGTGACACGTTGATTCGATTTGAATCGGATAAATATATTCTCTCCAAAGGCGAGGCGGAATCCGGGGTCATGGCGGCGAAAGCCGATTTGATCCGCGCCCAGAGCGATGCGGAAGCTATGGAGGCCCGTGAACAAGCCGCGAAAAAAAATCTCGAAGCGCTCCCCGCACTGGTTAAGAAAGGCTTCATTCAGGAGAACGAAGTGGAGCAGGCGCAACTGGCTTATATGGAAATGCGCTCTAAAAATCGTTCGTTGCGGGCTTCGATTGCCGCGGCGGAAGCTAATGTCTCGCGTGCCAACCGCAGCCTTGAACAACAGGAACGCAAGCTGCGCCAGGGCGTGGTGTATGCGCCGCGTCCTGGTTTGGTGGTTTATTCCATGACCGGCGATATTGAAAATCAGAAAAAGATTGCCGTCGGCATGACGCCGTTTGAAGGGCAAGAATTGATGTATCTGCCGGACATCTCGTCAATGATGGTTGATACCGAAATTAGCGAAGTCGATCTTGCCCGGGTTACAATCGGTTTGCCGGTCGAGTTGCGCCTTGATGCTTATCCCGATGCGGTGTTTAAAGGTGAAGTCATCTATATTGCCGATCTCGCGAAGCGCAAAATCAGCCGCATTACCGGCAAGGCCACGGCCGCCAAAGTTTTTGATGTGACCATCAAAGTTGTCGAGCAGGATAAACGTTTGAAGCCGGGTTTGACGGCAACGCTGGATATTCTCGTTGATCAGTTCGATGCCTCGCTTTCAATTCCCCTGGAAGCGGTTTTTGTCGATGACCAGGATCAAACGATTGCGTATGTGAAAAACGGCGGTAGAATTGAAGTACGGCGCATTGCGTTGGCGGAAAGCAATGATCGTGTCGCCGTGGTGAAAGACGGTTTGCAGGAAGGCGAGATCGTTTTGCTTGGCCGTCCGGCGTCGATTTAAAACTTTGTTTGGAGAAAGTCATGCTGGTTAGCGTCAAAAACCTGCGGCGGGAATATGTGATGGGCGAGACGGTCGTGCAGGCCTTGCGCGGCGTTTCCTTGAACATCACACACGGTGAGTTTATTGCGATTATGGGGCCTTCCGGCTCTGGAAAATCGACGCTCATGCACTTACTCGGCTGTTTGGATCGCCCCACGGCCGGCAACTATGTGCTGGATGGCACGCCGGTGGAAAATCTAAACGACGTTGAGCTTTCGCGGCTGCGCAATCGCAAAGTTGGTTTTGTGTTTCAAGCGTTCAATTTGATTTCGCAACTCAAAGTGGTGGAGAATGTCGAAGTTCCACTGATTTACATGGGAGTCGAGCGCGCCCGCCGCCGTGAGTTGTGTTTGGAAATGCTGCAGGCGGTCGGCCTCGGCCATCGTCCCAACCATCGTCCCAACGAGCTTTCGGGTGGTGAAAACCAACGGGTGGCGATAGCGCGGGCGCTGGTGACGAAGCCGCAGATCATTTTTGCCGATGAGCCGACCGGCAATCTTGACACTAAAACCGGCCACGAGATTATGGAAATTTTGCAGGGATTGAATGAGCGCGGCACCACCATCGTGCTGGTTACGCACGAAATGAACAAAGCCAAATGGGCGCGCCGCCTGGTTCACATGCAAGACGGCAAAATTCTCCGCGAACTGGTGGGCCGGGAAATTCAACAGCTCAAAGATTTGTTTGAAGAACTGCCGGAAGCCTGAGCCGGAAACTCTGGTTCGTATTAAATTTATTGATGTACTGCCCGCATTTGCCGAACTTTGCTTCTATAATATTATTGTTTTTGATCCGATTCGCCTCGGGCGGCGAGTTCCTGTAGAAGCGCCGGCGTGCCTTCATTCGGAATTTCATCATGCAACTTTCGGAAAGTTTACGCATCGGCGTCCGCAGCATTTTGGTGCACAAGCTGCGCTCGTTTCTCACAACCCTCGGCGTAATTTTCGGCGTGGCGGCGGTCATTGCCATGCTCTCCATTGGCGAAGGCGCCAAGCGCGCTGCCGTCGAGCAAATCAAATTGCTCGGCACCAACAACATTCGCGTCAACTATGTGAAGTTGACCGGTGATCAAGCCGAAGATGCTGAAAAAAAATTATCGCGCGGCCTCACCTATCGCGACGGCCAATTGATCCGCGAGAATTTGCCGAATGTCAAAGGCGTCACGCCGGTGCGTTTTGTGGAAACCTCGATCTTGTTGGGCAACAAAGAATCCACCGGCCGCGTGGTTGGCACCGATGAAGCGTACGAATGGGTGACGAACTTTCATCCGAGCGATGGCCGTTTTATCAGCGCTCTGGATGTGGCTGATGCCAAACGCGTCTGCGTGATCGGCAGCGAAATTCGCAATGAATTGTTTGGTTACCGCAATCCGCTCGGCCGCCGCATCAAAATCGGGGATACCTGGTTTGTGGTCATCGGGGTGATGGAGTCGAAGACCGTCAAAGAAGGCAAGACTTCGGTCATCAAGCTGCGCAACATCAATAAAGATGTTTACATTCCGATCACCACGGCGTTGAAACGCTTTACTGATGAAGATCGCCCGAACTCGATTGAAGAGATCGCCGTTCAGGTGGAACGCGAGGAGCAGGTGGTGCCGACCGCCGACGTGGTCAAGCGTCTGCTGAACCGCACGCACAACGGCGTGAATGATTATGAAATCATCATTCCGGCGGAGTTGCTGGCACAGAGCCAGAAGACGCAGCGCGTGTTCAATATTGTCATGGGGTCGATTGCGGCCATCTCGTTGTTGGTCGGCGGCATTGGCATCATGAACATCATGCTGGCCAGCGTTACCGAGCGCACCAAAGAAATCGGCACCCGCCGGGCGCTGGGCGCGACCGAACGCGACGTGCTCATTCAGTTTCTTTATGAAACAATTATGATCAGCGTGACGGGCGGCACGATTGGAATTATATTGGGGGTCATTATGGCGAAGGGAATCAATTTGTTTGCCGGATGGGAAACGGTTATTTCGCTTTATAGTGTGGTTATTTCCTTCGGCATCTCAGCTCTGGTGGGAATTGTTTTTGGAATTTACCCGGCGCGCCAGGCAGCCAAGATGGATCCCATTGCCGCGCTGCGATTTGAGTAGCACCGCCTAATGGCACGCGTTTCCTGATCGGAAGACTAAACCGGTCACGAAAAACCCTACGAAAAAAGGATTTTTCGCGACCGGTTTTTTATTTTCAGGCTTAGCGGTGAACAAATGTAGTGCGTGTTTTGCACGGCGACTAAAAAAAGCCTTGACTTCGATGAATGGATTTTATATCTTCTGACGTATTGTTTTTGGCGCGCGATATTCTCTCCTCAGATTTTCTACTATTGAGACGAATTCAGGTTTTTAAAAACTTGAATTGTCGCCGCCATTTCGTTTTCTCCTTATACTCATCACATTATAATTTTCAGCCGTAACACAGTCGGCAGCACCGATAAGTCGCAGCTTTTGATTTGACAACTTGGTTTTTATCGGATCACGCGAAAAAGTGCCATTCGCGTTTTCGGCATTTTTAAAGCGAAAATAAAACCGGCAGCAACGGAGCTTGAGACATGGCTTTCGGCTCCTGTTTCGCATTATGCTGGCGCCGGAGTATTTTATTTTGTGAGGTTTAACAGTATGTCCTCGCTGCGTATACTGATGTACTGTAATGACAGCCGAGGATTGGGACAGACGACGCGTACGCTCAACATCGCGACTACCCTCTCCAAAGCATTTGCTGGCTGTTCGATTCTGGTGTTGACCGATCTTTCCACCATCGGCCGTTTTCGACTGGCTGAACGAGTGGATTATGTTCATCTTCCACTCCTTGAAACAAAAAAAAATTCCGTTCATCTGGCCGGAGGCCTTAATATTGAATATGAAAACAAGCTGCGTATCCGCCGTAAGATTGCGCAAAGCACCATTAAGACTTTCCATCCGGACGTCGTCATTCTCGATGAAAGCTTGATGGAGCAGGTCGAAGAGATGCACCGCCTGGTTGATTGCGTTCGAGAGGAATTACCCGCAGCCAAAATAATTTGGGGTTTATCCGACACTCTGGGCGAGCCGGAGACGGCTCGGCGACATTGGCGGCAGAATGGCGTGATTGAAGTCTTCGAGCGCGCTGCCGACGAGATTTGGGTTTATGGCGCCGCGCATGTTTGCGATGTTGCCGCAACTTATGCGTGGCCGGCGGGAATCGCGCAAAAAATTTTTTATACCGGTTACCTCGCGCGTTTGCAGATGCCGGCGCGCCGTGTTGGCGAAAGCGTAGCCAAATGGAATCGGAATTTACCGATGGTGATGGTAAGCCCCGGCGGCGGCACGGGCGATCTCGCAATGCTTGAAGCCTACTTGCGCTTTTTGGAAAAGTATGACGGCCTGATTCCGTTTCAAAGTTTTATCGTTGCCGGCGCCGCCATTGGGTCGTATGAAAAACGCAGCCTCGCGCAACGCGCGCAAAAATTGCCGAATATCATGTTTCATCGCTTCGGTAAGCACACACTGCAATACGCCCGTTTTGCCGGCTTCGTGATTTACACCGGCGATTATAACTTAACCTGTGAAATTCTCGCGCACCGCAAGCCCGCTTTGGCGGTGTTGGATGCGCCGGAGCACCCGGCAAATGCCAGCCGGGCGCGCCTGTTGCAAGAGCGGGGCTTGCTCAAATTGGTGACGCCGGAAAATTATCGCCCCGAAGTTTTGCAGGAAACCATTGCGCGCGCATTTTTTAACGGCCCGCGCTTATCGCCCAAGTCGGCGTATGAAAACATCCCGTTGGACGGTTTCACCAAAATTGTAGAACGCATTCGCCGGCTTTGTGGCTTGGCGCCGCCGGTCGAATTGAAGGTCGCTTCTTAAAGAGTCACGCGCATTTTTTTGATCGCAACACGCTTCGACGCACCAGTTGTAGCTTCTATAAATCGCGTCTTTCATCATTGCACTGGCTGACTTATGACGCACGGAACGGCTTCAAGAATATTGATTTATTCCCAGGATGGCTTTGGCCTGGGACATTTACGACGCAATCTGAATATTTGCAATCAGATTAAGCGCCGTCGTGCAGCGGCTTCGTGTCTCATTATCGCGGATTCCCCGGTAGCGCCTTTTTTTCCGCTCCCGTCCAATTGCGATTTTATTAAAATTCCCACCATCATCAAAGTTGACACCGGTGTCTGGCGGCCCGACCGCCTCTCAATGAGTGAACGCGAAATTTTGGCCATTCGCTCGGATATCATTCGCAATGTGGCGATGAGTTATCAACCGGATGTTTTTTTGGTGGATCACATGCCGCATGGCGCGCTCGGAGAATTGTCCGGCCCGCTCAAAATTTTAAAAGAACATAGCCCGCACACACGAGTGGTTCTCGGCATTCGCGACATTCTCGGCGCGCCGGAAGTCATTCATCGGCAATGGCAAAATGAAGGCGCTTTCGCTGCAGTCGAATCTTTTTATGACGCCGTATTTATTTATGGCTGTGCCGATCTTTTTGACGTGATCAATCAATATCATTTTCCGGAGGCGTTGGCGCAGAAAGCGCGTTATTGCGGTTACGTTTGTCGAGAGACCGCCGGCGAGAGCGCGGCCCGGCCGCGGCAGAAACGCCGCGCTGCTCAAAAGAAACCCGAAAAGTTTAT
The DNA here is from genome assembly GCA_964477305.1 of uncultured Cytophagia bacterium. GTDB lineage: Bacteria > Zhuqueibacterota > Zhuqueibacteria > Zhuqueibacterales > Zhuqueibacteraceae > Zhuqueibacter. The sequence goes on along the minus strand of CAYZFF010000007.1, from coordinate 14,706 downwards.
TCTCGTCACGGGCGGCGGCGGCGCGGACGCTTCTTTTTTTATGGATCAATTCATTAATGCCGCCCGGCTGCTGCGCAGTGATTTGAAATTTCGCGCCTTCATCACCACCGGCCCGTTCATGAGCAAAGAGCAGCGCGCGCTGCTGCACGAAAAAACCAAAAACCTGCCTATCGTCGTGAGCCGGCTTGGTGAAGACAGCGTGCGTTTTCTGCGTCGCGCCGATTTGGTGATTTCAATGGCCGGCTACAACACCATCAGCGAGATTTTGCATTTCCGCAAAAACGCTATCGTGGTGCCGCGCGCCGGCCCCAGCGCCGAACAAAGCATCCGCTCACGATTGATGTCTGAGCGCGGCTTGTTTAGCACCATTCATCCGACGAAGTTAACCTCCGAGAATTTGGCGACCATGGTTTGGCAAAAATTGCGAAAAAAAAACCGTATCGACGAAGAACAGATGCCTGATCTTGGCGGGGCGTCGCACGCGGCGTCACTGATTTTGAATGGCAAAAATTAAGCATTTGAACGACAACTGTGCACGAGCAACGAGTACCTCGATTTATGCAACAACCAACCGACAGCCGGCAACCGGCGCCAATGATTGGTTTTATTCTCAAAGGCTATCCTCGTCTTTCGGAGACGTTTATTGTCAACGAGATTGTGTTGCTGGAACAATTGGGGCATCCGTTGCACATTTTCGCCATGCGTAACCCCGGCGAAACCAAAGTGCATGACAGTGTCCGGCGCGTCCGCGCCCGGGTGACTTATATTCCGGATTATTTCTGGCGTTTCTTTTTTGCTTTCATCGGGGCAAATGTCCGGCTCTGGGTGAACCGCCCCGGCGTGTACTGGCCGGCGTTTAGCTTTGCGCTGTGGCGCAGCTTGCGGCAACGCAGTTCTTCCACGATCAAGCGTTTTGCGCAAGCGGCTTATCTGGTGCAAAAGAAATTGCCCGGCACCGGAGTCGTGCATTTTCATGCCCACTTCAGTCATGGCCCGACGACCGTGGCATACTTTGCCAGTTGGCTAACTGGAAAGCATTATAGTTTCAGCGCCCATGCCAAAGATATTTATTTGCAGGAACATGATTTTCTGCGCGAGAAAATCCGGCGCGCCCGCTTCGTCGTTACCTGCACGGAATTTAATCGGGCGTACCTCGCACGCGTCGGTGGCGAGGAAGCACCGGTGTTTCGCGTTTATCATGGCAATGATTTGCAGCGTTTTAAACCGGAATTCGAGAAGAAATTGCCCAAGCCGGCGCCGGTGATTCTCTCCATCGGCCGGTTTGTGCCCAAAAAAGGTTTTGCGGTGTTATTGCAAGCGCTGCAACAAGTACGGCAAATGGGCTTGAATTTTCAGGCGTATCTCATTGGCGGTGGCGAGTTAAAAAGCGAGCTGGAGAAATTAATAGCCGCTCTGCATTTGCGCGACTGCGTGCAACTGTTGCCACAAATGTCGCAGCAAGAATTGTTGGCTTATTACCAGCAGGCCGATCTCTTTGCGCTGGCTTGCGAAGTGCAGGACGATGGCGATCGCGATGGCATACCCAATGTTCTGGTGGAAGCGATGGCCATGGGCATTCCGGTGGTGTCTACTGCCATTTCCGGCATTCCTGAACTGGTGGAAAATAGTGTTAACGGTTTGTTGGTGCCGGAAAAAAATCCGGCGGCGCTGGCCGGCGCTATTCAAACGCTGTTACAGCATTCGGAGTTGGCGCGCCGGCTGGGCCAGGCAGGCCGCACCCGGGTGGAACGCGAGTTTGATGCGCAACGCAATGTCGAGAAAATCGGCGTGCTTCTGCACGAAGCTTTGGTGCAAGGTACACTTACACAATCCAATTGGCAAAGCATTGCCCCACCACTGCATTTGACGGAAGCGCAACCACCGGTTTTAGCATAATGAACGTGCCGGCGGCTTGGTTGAACCAAGGCCGGTTGCTGAAAATAAATTGCAAGTCACGGGTCGGGTGGTGGTATAAATGACGAAACGATTAGCGGAATTTCAGTTTTGAGGGTAAGCACCATGACATCTGCATCTGCGGCACCTGTGCTTCACGATAAATTGTATACGTTGGATGTCGCCTTGGATCCCCAACGGATAAGCCCAACGTTTGCGGCCCTGGCAGCGGAACATCTCGGCGCCAACATTGAAATCCGCGACATTGGCATTGAAGTCATCCGGCGGCGCAACCAACGCTGCGTCATTCGTTATCGAATTGAAGTGTGGAATGCGTTAACCCGCCAGCGCCGCGAATGGCGCGTCATCGGCAAAGTTTATAAAGCGAAACGCGGCGAGAGTGTTTACGCGATCATGCAGCAATTGTGGCAGAACGGTTTTGCCCGGCACGCCGGCGACAATATCAGCATTCCGGAACCGTTGGATTTTTCCTCTTCGCTTTGCATGTTGTTTCAAGAAGAAGTGCCGGGCTTGCCGATTAAAACGTTATTGAAGCAGGAAAATAATCCGGCGCATTTCCGGCAACTGGCGCGCACTGTTGCCAAGCTGCATCGTTGTGAGCTGGCGTTGGGGCAGCCGTTTCTGGTGAAGGATCATTTGCTGCGTTGCCATCCGCGTTATCCCTTTCTCGAACTGGCCTGCCCGGAGTTGGAAAGCCGCGTCGAGTATATGGTGCAAACCGCCAATAAAATTGAAACCAATCTCGTTCGCGACGCGAAGCTGACGCCGATTCACGGGGATTTTCATCTTGGGCAGATTCATGTGGAAAATGGTTTCACCTGGCTGATTGATTTCGATGCGCTCGGTTACGGCGATCCCGCCTCGGACCTCGGCAATCTGCTCGTTTTCTTGCGCGGCAAAATTAAAAAGAATCCCGGTATCGTCGGCTTGATCAATGTTTTTCTCGAAGAATATTTCTCCACGATGGATCGCGATATTGCCCGCCGTATTTTACTGTACGAGGGCTTAACCAATCTGCGCCGCGCCTGCAAATGTTTGCGCTTGCAGGAAGAAGGCTGGCGGCGGCGCGTGGCCCGCATGGTGGATAACGGCGTGGCCTGCATCGAGCAAATGCAGGAGCGCGGTTGGTCCGCCGAACGCTATCTGTTTGACTTCGATGCCGATGACGACACCTCGGAAATTGAAGAAGAAATCGAACACACGCATTGAACGACGCAAATGAACAGCCGTTTTTTATGAGCCTTATCAGTTTTAACGAACTAAAAATCGGTCACTTCGTGAAAATTTGCGGCAAGTTTCGCCACACCGCCGGCTTTATCGCCGTGGAAATTACGCTGGAGTCGGTGTACGATGACGGCGAAATTGAATGCATGATTCAGGAAGTCGACCGCCGACGAAAAACATTGCATGTCTGTGATCAGGAAGTTTTTATTCCGGACGGCATTGAGATGAAAGATGAAGACGGCGAATTGGTCAATTCGATGGCCCTGAAATCCGGCGACATGATCAAGCTCAAGGGCGTTTTTACCGCGGGCGGTTTTGTGCCGCGCAAAATCAAGTTGCGTCCGGCCAAAGAGTTTAATATCGAGCAGGTGCAGGGAGTTATTGCACAGCTCGATTACGAACGCCAAACCATGTCAATCAATGGCATTCATGTTTTGGTGACGGCAAAAACAGTCATCGAGCATGGCGACAGCTCGGAAGAATTTCGCGATTTCGCGGTTCCTTATATTCCAATTTAGTTTAAAGGTAAATTGTAACACTCAGCTTTGGAGGTAATTTTTTATGGAGAAGACCATCGGGTTCAATAATCTCAAAGTGGGACAACGGATCAAGGTGAAGGGCAAACCCGCCGAAGGCAATAACTTCGCCGCGCTGGGCATCAGCATCAAAGCCGGCGATGATGAATGCACGCTGGAAGGCAAGATTCAGAGTTTGGACGCAGCTTCGAACTCCCTGCGTCTGCTGAATCGTGATTTCAAGTTGAACGGCGGGGTCGAGATTAAAAGCGTGCAGCGCCAACCGATTACGCTGCAGAACCTGAAAGCCGGCGATTTTGTCAAATTGAAAGGCCCGTATGCTCAAGCCAGCGGTTTTGCGCCGGTTAAAATTAAAGCGCAGGAACCAAAAGGATTTAATATTGAAGAGCTGCAAGGCAAGATTGATAAAATTGACGCCGCCGGCAAAACGTTGGAAGTGCTCGGTTTCACCGTCAGCGTCAGCGACAAAACCGAGATAGAAGGTTTTTGAACGACCCCAAGCTTCCTGGCCTGACGCGCGCTTTAGATGCAGCGGCGATGCAGACGCTGTTCGCCGCAACACTGGGGCGCGGGTTGAATCAGGGAGAAAAAAATTTCCCAGCGCTTCGATGCCGGGTTTTGAAACATGCGCCCGGCAAGCGTTGTGTGATCGCCTATGAGTTCGACGACATGCCGCGCCGGTTTATTGGAAAGATCTATCGCAAGAATCGCGGCGAAAGTATATTTTCAAATTGGCGGCAACTTTGGCAATGTGCCTGTGAAAATGAAGCGCGCACTGGCGAGCCGTTGGGAATGCCGGAACCGTTGGCGTATTTCCCGGAACTCGGCATGATGCTACAAAGTGCCGTTTCCGGCCGCGCGCTCGTCGAGGTTGCGGCGTATGCAGACCGACAGGTTGCAATGCGTAGTATCGCACGCAATCTGGCAACATTACACGGCTTGCCGGCGGCGGTGGGCGAGAAAAAAACGTTCACCGATCATCTGAAGAAATATTGCCATCCCGGCCCGCAAGTGTTGCTTGAGGCCTGTCCGGAATTGGCGCCGCTGGTTGAGATGATACTGCGCGGCCTGACGGTTGATGAAAGTTTGACACCGGCATGCCCGGTTCACGGCGATTTGAACCTCGCGCAGATTTTTATCACCGCGGAACGCGCGTGGTTTGTCGATTTTGACGGATTGTGCCTGACGGCTCCCGCGTTGGATATCGGCAACCTGTTGGTGACGTTGCAGGTCCATTACGGGCCGGATTACGAAAGTTTGGCGGAAATTTTTTTGGAAGAATATAAAGCTCGCCGGTCTCTCCGGATGCTCACTGGATTGCGAACCTATCAGGCCTTCGCATATTTGCGCCGAGCGATGATCTGCACTCGCGCGCCAGCAGTGCCCGCTTGGCGACAACAGGTGCGGCAACTTCTCGAGGCCGGCAGCTCTTTTCTGGAAAAATGAGATTGCAGTTTTATGCCTGCTGCGAACCAGTTGTAAAGTTTTAGTGATTCGTCTTTTTTTGAAAAACGGAAAATTGTAATGAAATTTTTTAAAGACCTTGCCGAATTGCGCGCGCTTTCGAAAAAGAAAGAGGACGGCGCCGGGTCGCTGAATACCCGTGGCCTCGTCAAAGTCTTTAAAGTTTTCGGCCGGCATTACAAAAAACACTGGAAGACACTGACCGTGGCTTATTTGAGCCTCCTGGTCGCCATCGGGATGCAAGTGTTTACGCCCTGGCCGCTCAAGCTCATTCTCGATAATGTCATTTTGCGCGCACCGCTGCCGGATTCCGTCGCGTTCCTGAATCCGCTGCTTACGGATCATCCGAAACTGCTGCTGCTTTTGCTCGCGCTGGCTATCGTCGTCATCACGGTCTCGGAAGCTTATTTCTCGTTCATCAATAAATTTTGGATATCGAGCTGCGGCGATCGTATAACCGCAGAAATTCGTGAGCGGGTGTTTGCCCACTTCAATCGGCTCTCGCTGTCTTTTCACGAAACCGCGAGCTCCGGCAACATGGTCTACACGATGACCTCGGACGTGGGTGAGTTGAAGAGTATTCTTATCGACTTTCCGCAAGATTTCACGCAGCGCGTGGTGACGTTCGGGGCTTACGCGGTGTTGATGTTGGCGCTCGATTGGCGTCTAGGCCTGATTGCGCTCAGCACGGCGCCGTTGATTTATCTGCTGACCAAATATTTTAGCGCCGGCATGAAAAAATTTATGAAACGAGCGCGAAAACGCGCCGGCGAAGTCGCCACCATCATTGCTGAAAATATCGCCACGATGGCGATTGTGCAGGCGTATGGCCGCGAAGACAGCGAACGGGCTCGACTAGTCAAATCTAATGCTGATGATACCACGGCGCAATTGCAGGCGCTGCGCATGCACCAGACTTATAGCCGACTCACCGATTTTCTCGTGGTGTTGAGCACCGCCGGCGTGCTTTATTGGGGCGGCAAATATGCGTTCAATGGCGATATTACCCCCGGAACCCTCGTCGTGTTCGTCGCTTACATGCGCGATGTGATGGGGTCGTTTGAAAAATTTAGCGGTTTGTTCCTCAGCTTGGCGAAATCGCAAATCTCCGTTGATCGTTTGCTCGAGCTCGTCGAAAGTGAAATGGTGATGCAGGACGAGCCGGATGCGGTCGCGGCGCCGGCGTTTCAGGGACGCATCGAATTTAAAAATGTCAGTTTTGCTTACAAACCCAAGCACGAGGTTTTAAAAAACCTTAATTTCACTGTTGCGCCCGGTGATACCGTGGCGTTAGTCGGCCACAGCGGCGCCGGCAAATCGACGCTGATCAGTTTGTTGCTGCGTTTTTACGATCCGCAGCAAGGAGAAATTTTAATTGATGGCAAAAACATTCGCCGCTTCACACTCAAGTCTTTGCGACAACAAATAACGATTCTGCTGCAAGACGCCAAATTGTTCCGCCAGACCGTGCGCGAGAATATCGCTTTTGGCAAAGCTGGCGCCACCAGTGAAGAAGTCGTCGCCGCAGCAAAACTGGCGGAAGCGCATGATTTTATCGAGCCCATGCCGGAAGGCTATGAATCCATGATGCACGAAGGCGGCGAAAATCTTTCCGGCGGCCAGCGCCAGCGCATCAATATCGCGCGCGCCGTGATTCGCAACACGCCGATCATTATTCTGGATGAGCCCACGACCGGGTTGGATGCACGCGCTGAAGCCAAAATCAACACCGCCATTCATCGTCTGACGCGGGGCCGGACGACGTTCATCATTGCACACAAGTTTTCAACGATTCTCAACGCCGACAAAATTCTTCTGCTGGAAGATGGACAACTGGCACATCAAGGCACGCATGAACAACTCTTGCGCCAAAGCCCGCAATATCGCGCGCTTTATGAATTGCAATACGGCTGGCAACAAAAACTGGCTCCCGGCGAAACCACGGCAGGCGGCAACAACGGGCATATTGAGCCGGCAGCCGTAGCGGTGAATTCGTAACACAATTTTCTAATTGCAATAAAATTCATTTTAAATTTTAATTAAAAAATTTGAAATGCTCTGAAAAAGTTCGCCGGCAACAGAGTTTTTGCAGAATAATACCTTAGCCATATTCAGAAAAGACATGAAAGGTCGCAGGCCGAACAAGGCTCGTAACGAAAAAAGAAATCTCGATAACGAGCGTATCAGCTATAAAGTATTGCTCCGGGTTTATAAGGTTTTTGGGAATCACTACAAAAATCACTGGAAGCAATTGACGGTGGCATATCTCGGTCTGCTGCTGACCGTCGCCTTCGGTCTGTTGGTGCCCTGGCCGATGAAGCTGATTCTGGATCATGTGATTTTAAAAACGCCCTTGCCGGAAAAAGCCTCCTTTATTACGAGTTGGTTTGGCTCGGCGCCGTTGACCTTGCTCATGATTCTCGTGCTGTCGTTCATTGTTCTGCACGTCATCGATAGCTTCGTGTCCTACTATTTCAAAGTAGGCATGGTGATGGTCTCGATCAAAATTCGCCGGGAAATTCGTGAGCGTGTTTTTGCGCACATGCAAAGGCTGTCAATGGCTTTTCATGAATCCTATCGCTCCGGTGATTTGATCTTTCGGATGATGTCGGATTTACGCGAGTTGCCAACGATTCTGCTCAATGTGCCGCAGAATTTCGTTTATCGTATTTTTACCATCGGTGCGCATGTCGGCATCATGTGGCTAATGAGCCCGCAACTGGCGCTCGTCGCTTTCAGCGTCATCCCGCTGATGTATTATTTTAACCGGCGCATCGGGACTAAAGTGCAACGGGCCACGAAAAAGAAGCGCAATACCGAGAGTAATATTGCCTCGATTATTTCGGAGAACGCCACGGGCATGGCGCTGGTGCAGGCCTATGGTCGCGAAGATTTGCTGCAATCGCGGTTTGCCGACGAAAATCGGCAGAGCCTCGAATCGACGCTTACTGCCACACGACTCTCCAAGGTTTTTAGTCGCATTAGCGATACACTCGTTGCATTTGGTACCTGCGGCGTTGCCTATTATGGCGGCAGCCTTGCACTCGACGGTGTGATTACACCAGGCACGCTGGTATTATTCGTGTCGTATTTGAAAAAACTGTACAGCCCGTTGGATAAATTTTCTGACATGCTGCTTGATCTGACGCGGTCGCAAGTCACGGCCGAACGAGTTTTAGAACTGGTCGATTGCGATCTGATCGTGCAGGATTCACCGAATGCGATTTTGGCCCCGGCGTTTAGAGGCCGCGTCGAGTTTCGTAATGTCAGCTTTGGTTATAAAAAAGACGTCACCGTTTTGAAGAATTTGAATTTTGTCGTCACCCCCGGCGAAACCATCGCGCTCGTCGGCCACAGCGGCGCCGGCAAATCGACGCTCACCAGCCTGCTGCTCCGGTTTTATGATCCACAACAGGGGCAGATTTTGATTGACGGCAGTGATCTCCGTGATTATCAGCTAAAATCGCTACGCGCGCAGTTAACCGTTGTCATGCAGAACGCGAAGTTACTCAATAAAACTGTCAAGGAAAACATCGCTTTTGGCAAAAGCGGCGCAACAGATGACGAGATTATCCATGCCGCTCAGCTCGCGCAAGCGCACGATTTCATCATGGAAATGCCTGAAGGTTATGCGACGAAGATTTTGCAGGGCGGTGAAAATCTTTCCGGCGGCCAGAAGCAGCGTCTCAATATCGCCCGCGCCGTCATTCGCAATTCCGCGATCGTGATTCTCGATGAACCGGCGACGGCGCTCGACGCTAATGCCGAAGTGAAAATTCATGCCGCGTTGGAGGAGTTGACGAAAGGCAAAACGACGTTCATCATCGCGCATCGTTTTTCGACAATAGCCCACGCCGACAAAATTTTGGTGCTGAACGAAGGCCAACTCGTTGGCTTCGGCACCCATGATCAGTTAATGCAAACTTGCGAACATTATCGTGAGTTGTACGAATTGCAAACGGCCCGTGTTCTACCGGGTGACGATGCCAGCGATGAGGTTGATAAAAATGATCGGCGGTTGGCCAAAGCCCTCGCCGCGGAAAGCGCACAATCTTTTGATACAGAGTTGGCCTACTGATGGCATTAAAAGGGAAAGAAGCTGTATCTGATGGCGAAGTTGAGCAACATTCCGGCTGACTGCGAGTTTCCGCAATTGTTTGAAATTGCCGATCCGGTTAAGCTCGTGGCGAAACTCAATCAACATCTCGGGCCGGCTTTTGCCGCGCGTGAAATGCAGGTCAGTGATTGCGCAATCGATCAATTAAATTACCGCCCGGGCGCCGCCTGTGTGGTTTTGTTCTCGGCGCGCATTGTGGATCGCAGCCAACATGAACTTGGCCGGCAAAGTTTTTATGGCAAGCTTTTTCGGAAGCCGCGAATGATGGCCAATACAATCAAGCGGCAGCAAAATCGGGCGTGGGTGCAACCACGGTTTGGCGCAGCGATGGTTCATATTCCGGATTGGGCAATGCTGTTGTGGGCCTATCCGAATGATCCGCGCCTGCCGGGATTGGCGCGGATGAGCAATCCTGGAATGGTGTTGGCCGAAGCTCAGGCGGCACCAAAAAAATTTGGCCTAACCCAGCCGCCAGTGGCGATTACTGCAGAACAAACAAAATATGTTCCCGGGATGCGTTGTGGCTATATTTATCGTATGACCCTTGCCGACGGCTCGGTGCGCGCGGTTTATGGTAAAACCTACGAGTTTGATGACGGTGAAAATGCCTTTGGTTTGATGCAGCAAATTTGGCAAAGCGCCGCTTGTCAGCGCGGCGACTTTATTTTGCCACAGCCATACAGTTACGATCCCGGGATGAAAGTGCTTTGGCAGGAAGCCATTACCGGCGAACCCTTCGCAAAAATCGCCGCGCACATTCCGAATTTGCCGGAAGTGGCCGAAGCTATCGGCGCGCGGTTAGCAGCGTTTCATGGCACCGCACTGCCGTTGCCGCGCAAAATGACGTTTGAATTTCAGGTTGAAGAAGTGCGCCGCGCTATTGCGGAGATCAGCCGCGCGTTCCCGGATTATGCCGAACGTTGCGCCGAGATCGGCAAAAAACTTTTTCGCGCCGCGGGCGGTTTAGGCGCCGGCATCGAGACACCGGTGCATGCGTCGTTCAAGTTCAGCCACATTTTTGCCACGCCCAAAGGGATTGCGTTTATCGACTTTGACGGCGCGAACTTCGGCGACCCGGGTTACGATGTTGGCCGTTTCATTGCGCACCTTTATAAGATGAAAGCAAGTTGGGCGATTGATCCGGACGTGGCCGAGCGCACCGTCGCCAATTTTTGCAGCGCTTATAATCGCGCCGCCGCATCACCGTTGCCGCTGGAACGGATTAACTGGTTTGCCGCGAGCCATCTCGTTGCCAGCCAAATTTACAAATCCGTAAAGCGCATGGACACGAGCCTCGTGAACAAACTTTTGCGGCTGGCGGATCGGCTTTGTGCGTAGAGTTTGGTAGTAACGCCTTTCGGCGTCCAGTCTAAGTCATGAAACGAATAGCTTTTTAATACGATACTTTCAGCGTCTGAAGGCGCTACTACAAAAACAAACGTATGTCTAAATTTGTCGCCAAATCCGACGACGCCGTATTCCCGCAGCTTGCGATCGTGACGGATCCTCAGGCCATGAAAGAAATTTTTCGGCGTGAATTTGCCGTCTTTGGCGACGGCCGGTTGGAGCTGGAGAATGTCGCGGTGACGGAAGTGCGTTATGAGCCGGAAAAAAAATGCCACGTGTGCTATCGGTTACGTGTGAAGAATTTGGCCACCGGCAAAACCAAGCGGCCGCTCTGTTTTGCTACGATTGAGCGTCGCGGTGAAGGCGCCGCCAAATTTGCGGCGGCGGCACGGGACGCGCAGTTTCAGCCTCGGCTCTTGCCGGCGCTGCACTTCTTTGCCGAATTGAACATGATCGTGTGGGCTTATCCCAACGATCCCAAACTCAAACAGCTTCATCGGGTAGCGCGTAAAGAGAGCCTGCTAAAAATTTTAAACGCGCACTGGGATAGCTTGGGCGTGCCGCCGGAGGCGAATTTGCAAGACGTCAAGATTCGGCGCATCAAATACGTGCCGCGCGACCGCTGCACGCTGCGCCACCGGCTGCTTTTTGCGGACGCAAAAAAAATGGTGCTGTACAGCAAAACGCTCAATCGCAAAACCAGCGGCGAATTGATTTTTAAAACGATGCAAGCGCTGTGGAATAGCTCGGTGTGTCAAACCGGCGAGTTTCTCATTCCCGAGCCATTGCTTTTTGTGCGCGAACTGAATACAATTTTTGTGCGCGGCCTAAAAGGCCTCAATGCGGATAATCATCTCGTCCAGCTTGATCTCGACCAGGTTGCCATGCAGATCGGTGTGGGGCTGGCGGGAATGCAGCAATGCCATATTGCAGGCATACCACATTCGACTGCTGATGAAGTGCTGGCCCAGGTCGTCGAAGCCGAAGCGATTCTGGGAAAATTCGATGCGGCTTATATGCCGCGCGCCGCAACCCTGACCGTAGCGTTGCGAGAAAAATACGAGCGCTTGCCGCAACTGCCTCCGGCTTTGATTCACAGCGCGTTTCGGCTTTCGCAATTTTTAGTGGTGAACGGCAAGCTGGCGTTGATCGACTTTGATGATTTCGTTCGCGGTAATCCGATCGCCGACGTCGCCAGCTTTGTCGCGCATCTGTTGTATTTGCCGTTGAAAGGCGAACTGACCACGGCCCAAAGCCGTTCGGCGATTCGCCGGTTTTGTGCAACCTATGCGGCCCGCGCGCCGTGGGGCTTGCCGCATGAAGTTTTGATCTGGCAAACGGCGGCGCAATTGCTGGGCAAACAGGCGAAGAAATGTATCCGCCTTGCCAAAGACAACCACGCCGAGAAAGTTGATCGACTGTTGGATTTGGCCGCAACGATACTTAACGGAACGGAAAAACTCGTGTGACGCAGCCGCGCAACAATCTTTATGACGATCCGAAATTGCCGCAACTGGGGCTGGTGACTGATCCGGTTGCAATGGCGCAAAGATTGGGAGAGAAATTTCGCCCAACGCTGGCGCAGCTCGATTGTCAGGTTGAAAGCGGCGCGATTGAGCGCATTCAGTATCGGCGTGGCCGGCGTTGTCGTCTGCTGTACCGGTTGAAATTTCGCCAGCGAAACGGCGAGAAAAAAGATCAGTGGTTTTCAGGTAAGCTGTTACGGTCGGGTCAGGCGCGCCGGCAATATGAAGAGGCGCTGGCCACCGGGAATTTGCAAAACGGCCTCTGGCCGGCAGTGACGCTGCTTCCCGATTTGGAAATGGTCATTTGGACTTTTCCCAATGATCCAGAAATACCCGGTTTGCGTTACGCCACCGATTTGAATTTTGTGCAGGCGCAAATCAACACCAACCTTGCGGCTTTGGGCTTAACCGAAGGTTGGCGTTGTGTAAACGTGTCTTTTGAGCGTGTGAAATATATGCCGGGCAAGCGTTGTGTTTTGCGATTCCAGGCTGATTTGCAGAAGGTCTCCGGTGAAAAACGCCAGCTAACATTTTATAGCAAGACCTACAAGGATGGTGTAAGTCGTCTGCATTATCAAGTGTTGCAACAGGTTCATGCCCATCTTGGACACGCGATCAATATTCCGCGGCCGATCATGCATCTCGAAGCTGCAAATACATTGTGGCAGGAGTCATGGGCAGGCCAACCGCTCCTTGAAAATCTCAATACGATGGATTGGGAAGAACTCTTTCCGCGCTTGGCAGCCGGGCTGGCGCGCTTTCATCGCAGCCCCTGTGAAAGTTTGCCGCCGGTGAACACGCTGGAGCAGGCCTATGATTCGGCGCAGGAAGACGCGCAAATGCTGGGCTGGCTTTTGCCGGAGTATTATTTGCGTTTTGCCGGGATTTTGTCGAAATTAACGGCGGCCAAAGAAACTGGGTCGGCGTTAGCCGCGCCGGTGACGCCAATTCATTGCGCTATTCGCCTTGAGCAATTTGTCGCACGAGACCGCGAAGTGGCGCTGGTGGATTTTGATGCAGCGGCTTTGGGCGATCCTCTGTATGACGTCGCGGAATTTTTGGTCTCGTTGCAATATCTTGAATTCACCACGAACTTTTCGCGCGAGCGCTTGGCAGCGGCGGCAACATGGTTTAAAACCAGCTATGCCAAGCACGTGCAATGGGAAGTGCTTGCCGCACGCGTGGCTTATTATGCTGTGGCGGCGCTGTTGAGCAAAATGCACGACACGATGAAAAACCTGGATCAGCGGGCAATGCCGAAGTTTGCCGCAATCTGGGAAATTATGGATGGTTGGTTGCAAGATCTGTAGACGACAATTAAAAGTTTTGCTTAAAGTAAAATGCGATTAGCTTTTGTCCGCACCAAAACTGAGAGCACGGTTTTCGTGCGAGAAAATCAAAGCGAAACCGCGCTGGATCGCGTGACGTTGGCGCAAATGAAAATTTCGCCGAAAGCCGGTAGCAGTTCAAAAAATATTATTTATGGCTTGCAGGATCGCCGAGTGATTACCGCCGGCGAAGAATGGAAATTTTGGAATGGCCCGCTGCAAGACATCGCGCTCCCGGAGCAGTTGCCGGTCAAAATGTTTCCAGTGAATAGCGGCTTGACTTCGGAAGCCGTGGCGCCATATGTGACGCTGGCCGGTCAGCCCGATCTCATTTGGGTTGAAGGGCCGGATGATCCGCCGTATCTGCAACAAATTTTTGATCTCTGCCCCGATAGTTTCAAGCTGGTTTATTCCAAGGATTGGCGGCCGGAGAATATTAAAAAATTGGAGCGTTATGATCTCTGTCTCGTCGATGAAGAATGGGAAGTCGAAGAGGTCAAGCGCAGTTGCCCGGATATTCAATGCGCGATTTGGGATAAGTTGATTGATTATGAACGCACCCATTATCCGTTGCCAATCGAGAAAGTTTACGATATTTGTTATGTCGCCTATTTGCGCGAGCGGAAAAATCATGAATTGCTGTTTCGCGCGATGGCGAAATGGCCGGATCGCCGGCTCACCTGTGTTTGTGTTGGCGATGATCGTAAAGGCAATCGCGCCGAACTGGAGAAACTGGCCAGCGAGTTGAAACTGGCCGTGCATTTTACCGGCGAAGTTTCTAAAGAAGAAGTCAATCGTTATATCAACCAGTCTCGCGTCGGGGTGATGTGTGCGACGCTCGATGCAGCGCCGCGCGCCATTTTGGAATATATGGCGGCGGATGTGCCGGTGCTGGTTAACGCAGAATTGTGGGCCGGCAGCCGCTACGTTGGCCCGGACGCCGGGTTAATCAAAACGCCGGAAGAATTTCATCTTGGCCTGGCCGAGTTGTTGGATCAGCGCGCCAATTATTCGCCGCGCGCGCATTTGCTGCAACATTATTCGCGTGAGCCGGTGCTGGAAAAATTCATGACGATTTTACGGCAGGCGATGGAGAAAGCCGCCGCCGCAAAACCCCGGATAGGCAAGCTTTAGTTTGCCAATTTTTGGCGTAAAACTAAAAACTGTACTTTTTTAAAATTGCATCTCTGTTTCGAACGGAATCTCTCGCGCTGCAACGAATAAGGATCAGCGTTTCGCTGCCGATGACC